>JAFDEW010000530.1 GCA_019310125.1 Deltaproteobacteria bacterium
TTTGTAATGTTTTATCAATATATTATCTCGGTCCGACCCCAGAGGCTAAAATTTTGGAAATGATACGTGTGTTTTATTGCAGTAAAACGTAACAAAGACTGATTTTTCTATTATAATTAATAAGTTATATACCATTAATTTTAGTGGATGTCAAGTTGAATTTTTTCTCCTTTCATTATCCAGTATCAAAAACTGAGTAGGATGAAGGTTGAGTCGACCGTTGCAGTACATTTCTCATGGCCTTGAAGTAGTCTCTTTGAACTTTCAGGTTAGACACCCTGCAATATCGCTGGGTGGTCGTGATCCAGTTGTGACCCAAAAGATCCTGGATGGTTTCTACCTCGGCCTCGGCATTCAATAACTGAGTGGCCATGGTGTGCCGCAAACGATGACAGGAGACCTTCAATCCGGTTTTCTTTGCATAGTATTCTATGCGTTTCTGAATGCCCCTTACGGAGATGGGCTGACCTTTATATGTCCCCTTTTCAACTAAAAAGACTTTTTTAATCCGATAATGAGATCGGATCTTCAGATAGGCAACCAGTGCATCATGAGCATCATCGCTGATGTATACGACACGACCCTTTCCTCCCTTTCCTTGCTGTACAATGATCCTGCGTTTTTTGAGATCAATGTCGCCAAGGGTCAAGTTGGACACTTCTTCTACACGAAGCCCACACCTGAGCATCAACTTGAACATGGCAACATCGCGTTTGCCTTTGATTACCCCAAACAGTTTTTCAACCTCCTGATCACGAAGACTCCGTGGCAACGGTTTGGGAACACGGAGGCGGCGATTGCGTTTGACAGGATTCGTCAGATCAACCCTTTCTTCGTATTTCAAATAATCGTAGAACACCCGTATGATCACCAAATACAAGTTGATGCTTGCAGGGTTCATCCTTTTCCTGAGGAGATAGTCGATATACATGTCTATCTTTTCAGGTGTTGCCAGCTCAAGCGCTACATCTACCCAGATCACATACTGCTTAATAATATTGAGATAGTATTTGACCGTATGCAGCGAGTAGTTGCGACGCTTTAAATGCCGCCTGAAGTTAATAATCACATGGGTCATCTGCATGGGAATCTCCTTTTAAAATTCGTTCCATGGCCATAAAATATTCTTCTTCACGCGTTTTATCCGTGAGACGGGCATATATTCTGGTGACCTCCAGACTGGTGTGTCCCAAAAGAACTCGCAGGCACTCTAACGGCATCCTGGCGTTTAAGAGATCCGTGGCAAACGTGTGCCGTAGAAATACTTATTGAACATAGAACGGGCTGCCTCATAGCATAACGACCCATGGCCCTGACCATAGAAAAGGTTTTCCTTGAAGGTATTCCTCACTTGAAGCCAGGACAACAAAGCTTCTTTTGCATCCTCACTGTAATACACTACCCGGCCAACTCCGGTTTTTTGTGCCTGATAGATTAAGATTCTACGGTTGTTTAAATCCACGTCATGGACTTTCGTATGTAACAACTCACCGATTCTCATGCCGGTTCTCAACAAAAGTAATAGCAACGCACGATCACGGATATTGTCGATGACCGACAACAATTGCTTTAAATCCCCGGGATCAATCGCCCGTGGCAGACGATCCGGAAGTTTTAGCTTTATACGTCGCTCCAACAGCTCATGACTCACCGCCTTCTTCTCAATCAAAAAGCGGACAAATGCATACACGCCACACAACCGCGTTCGAACCGAGTTGGGCTTTAACCCTCGATCCTGCAATGACTCTATAAAAGCTTCAATATCTTTTCTTGTCATCTGCTCCGGGTATTTTTTGCCTTTATCCCTGTAAAATGTGAGAAATTGTGTCAAGGAACCAGCTGCCTGGCGAAGGGTATTGGGTCTACAGTTGCGACGATATTTCTGACGCATATATTCCGAAAAATAATCTTTTGCCGGAAGATCGCTTCGAGAAATATCGCCCAAAATACGCTCCAGGTAAATAAGCCGGGGGGAAATTGGTGGGAAAGTATCTTTCGGATTTTTAACTTTAAGATAAAATGGAGATTCTCCAAAATAGTCTCGGAGATCTGATGGATGGCACCCGTGAACATGGTTTGGATTGATATTTGGTATTTGGTCTTTGTGCATATCTGTCTCCTTTTCTCTTTTTTAATAGAAAATTCAGTAAGATA
>JAFDEW010000034.1 GCA_019310125.1 Deltaproteobacteria bacterium
ATTATCTTTCACAAAGTTCAACCAGAATGCCGTTCGTGGCTTTGGGATGCAAAAAAGCGATTTTTGCGCCACCGGCGCCCATTCTGGGTTTTTCGTCAATCAGCCGTATCCCTTTTTCCTTTAATTCTGCCAGGGCTTCTTCGATATTCTCCACTCGAAACGCAACATGATGAATCCCCTGGCCCTTTTTTTCCAGGAATTTAGCGATGGGACCGTCCGGAGCGGTGGATTCAAGAAGCTCCACCTCACTTTCTCCCACCGGGAAAAAAGCTGTGGTCACTTTCTGTTCTTCAACGGTTTCCGAGCCTTCAAATTCAAGCCCGAGCGCATCCGTCCAAAAATTTTTGCCGTCTTCGATACTGTTTACGGCGATTCCGAGATGGTCTATTTTTAATATTTTCATAAGAACCTCCTTTTATAATTGATGATTGAAAATTAAATAGTTGGTAACAGTTCAGTTTTTTGGAACAAATCAATTTCCAAATTTTTCCATGACCCGCTTAAATCCGGGCATGGCATTTATTATGGTTTCATCGGCCACGCAGAAGGCGATTCTGAAATGACCGGGTCCGCCAAAACCGCTGCCCGGGACAGTAAGAATTAATTCTTCCTGAAGCGCCCGTACAAATTCTACGTCATCCGGAACCGGCGTTCGGGGGAAAAGGTAAAACGCACCTGCCGGTCTGGAGAAATCGTAGCCGCAGTCCGATAGACCGTTGCACAGGAGTTCTCTTTTCCGGGCATACGCTGAAATATCCACGCTCGTCCCTTGAACTGATGCCACAACCCGTTGCATCAGAGCCGGTGCATTCACAAACCCCAGAATCCTGTTGGCCAGTGCCATGCCGGCGATAAGCTCTTTTTTATAAGAAGCTTCAGGGTTAACCGCCAAATAACCGATACGTTCCCCGGGAATGGAAATATCTTTTGAATATGACGTGGCAATGATGCTCTCGGTGTAAATTTGAAAGATGCTTGGGACTTTTTGTCCGTCGTAAACGATCTTGCGATAAGGTTCATCCGCGATAAGATACAGGGTCCGGTTCAGTTCTTTTCCTTTTTCAGTTAATAGGGTTCCGAGTTCATTAAGACTTTGTTTTGAATATACCTGGCCCGTGGGGTTGTTCGGGGAATTGATTAGAACGGCCCGGGTCTTTTGAGTTATCGCATCGGAAACGGCATCAATGTCCAGATTAAAATCCGGTTTTGCAGATACGGTTTTAAGGCTTCCACCGTGGTTATCCACATAATATGTATATTCAACGAAAAAAGGAGTCGGAGTGATCACCTCATCACCGGGATCCAGGATTGCTTTCAGGATAACGTTCAGAGCACCGGATGCTCCGCAGGTCATGATCACCTCATTTTCGGTAACCTGCGCCTTTTGTTCGTTGCAAAGATAATCGGCCACAGACTTACGAACATGGGGATATCCGGTATTGGGCATATACCCATGAATCCCCGGAATCGAAGACGCTGCGGCCTGTTTGAGTGCCGCCCGGAATTTTTCCGGAGGCTCCAGATTGGGGTTTCCCAGGCTGAAATCATACACGTTTTCAGCGCCATGCTCGGCCTTAAGGCGGGCGCCTTCTTCAAACATTTTTCGTATCCAGGAAGATCCGGATATAATGGTCTGGATATGCTTTGCTATGGTCATTTGACATCCTTAATTTGACACAAAACTGTGATCGAAAAATATATATTTATTAATGTATGGCTTGCAAGTTCTTTCTGTAAAAATTTACAGTAAGGGTTAAATTTTAGCCTTATCTTGCAATTGGTTTAGTCTGCCCGTTCCACCGACTTGACTTCAGGGATTTCTTTCTTTAAAAATCTTTCAATTCCGTTCTTAAGGGTCATCTGGGACATGGGACATCCGGCACATGCTCCCTGCAACCTGACTGTGACCACGCCGTCTACCACATCGACAAGCTCCACATCACCCCCATCCGCCTGAAGCATGGGCCTGATTTTGTCTATTACCGCCTGGATTCTTTCTTTCATGGTATCCTCCTTTTTTTACATTGAAAATCCGGTACTCTGTGGCAAGTCAGAGATAGATGACTCTGCCTTGGAGTTTTGTGTTTAAAATCACAAATTCCAAGCACCAAATTACAAATAAATCTCAAATTACAAATCACAAATTCAAAACCGGTTCAACGCGCAGCGCAGGTGCTCACGCGGCGCAAGCGCCTGCGCTGCGCGTGCGCCGCGTGAGCGATTGTTTTTTTTTTTTGGGATTTTGAATTTCGGTCATTGTTATTTATTTATTTTTTGGGAGTTGTTTTTTGGAATTTCAATAAGTCAATGAACTTTCAACACAGCAAATCCCCTCTGGGGATAACCAAAGCCGGGTCCTCTATTCCCGGAGTCTTTACTTGCCTTCATAAAAAGCTTTTCTGAATTCATCAAATTCGTTCCGGCATATGGCCGTTCGCATATGCTCCATCAGTTTCATATAAAAATAAATATTATGAATGGTATTTAAACGATACGCAAGCAATTCCTTTGCCATGTAAAGGTGTCGAAGATAGGCTCTGGAATAATGTTGGCATGTGTAACAAGTACATCCGGGTTCAATAGGTTTGGTATCATACTTGAAACGTGCATTGCAAATATTTATGGCGCCTTTTTTTGTAAACATCTGGCCGTTTCGAGCGTTCCGTGTGGGGATCACGCAATCGAACATATCCGCCCCAAGGGCCACAAGTTCTACAAGATCTTCGGGTGTTCCCGTGCCCATGATATATTTAGGCTTATTATCCGGAAGTATGGGCAGCGTAAAATCCGCAATTTCAAGCATGAGATGCTTTGGTTCACCCACGCTGAGCCCCCCGATGGCATAACCGCTAAAAGGGATTTCAGATAAATTCTCCGCTGAACGTTTTCTAAGCTCCTTGAACATGCCGCCTTGAACGATACCGAAAAGGGAAGGGGGTTTTGAGACGGCCAAATCTAAAGAAGCGATGCCTTCTTGCAACGCGATATTACATCTTTTTGCCCAGCGGGAGGTAAGCTCAAGTGCTTCTTCGGCATGTTCACGGCTTGCGGGATATTTGATGCAGTCGTCAAGGCACATGATGATATCCGATCCCAGACAAATCTGTATCTCCACCGACTTTTCAGGGGTGAGCAAATGACTTGATCCATCGATATGGGACTGAAAAAAAGCTCCTTCATCCGTAACCTTTCCAAGTTTGGCAAGGGAAAAGATCTGAAAGCCGCCACTGTCCGTTAAAATAGGCCGGTCCCAATGCATAAAATTGTGGAGACCGTCAAAACGGCGGATAACATCGCATCCGGGCCTGAGGTACAGATGATAGGTGTTTCCCAGAACGATTTGGGTCCCGCATCCAATAAGTTCTTCGGGTGACAGGGATTTTATCGTGCCAAGGGTTCCCACCGGCATAAAAACCGGGGTCTTTACCTCACCGTGAGCGGTCTGCAAGACGCCGGCCCTTGCCCGTGTGGTGTCAGATTTTGCAACTATTTTGAAATTGGACATGGAATTTAAAGATGGTGTTAAGTTCTGATATATTAAATAGTGATATTGAGCCGCCAACTGATAATAAAATATAAAATTTCTGGAACTCGAATATAAGTGAGCCTAAAGAAAAAACAGATGCCAATTCTTTAATATTAATTGGTTAAATGCAACATCATATAGTTAAAAGATGAATGATCTTAACCGCTGTTTTTTCTTAAGGCTCACTAACATTCTCAAACAGCCAGACCTTTTATATTTTATCACCAGTTGGCCCCATAATTTATTTAGATGTTATATTTCCGAGACGTTTGATAAGAACATGAATCATGCAATCAACATCGCATCCCCGTAACTGAACAGCCTGTATTTTTTATCTATGGCCGTGCGGTATGCATTTAATATGTTTTCCCGACCCGCAAAAGCGGATACAAGCATTAAAAGCGTTCCGCCGCCGTGAGCCAGGTTTCCTTGGTCATCCGAAGCATACTCCAGGGCCCGCATGCAGGTGGTACCCACGGCAATGATTCGCCGGCCTTTTGTTTTGGCACGATTTATAGCATCGGCAGTATCTTTGGAAATAGAGTACCACTCGGAATGGATTTTGTGATCTCTTATATCCGATACCCTGACCGGCAAAAACGTACCGTAGCCCACGTGCAGGGTAATTGTAACGATCCCGATCCCTTTTTCTGCTATTTTTTTAAGGAGCTTTTTCGAAAAATGAAGTCCCGCCGTGGGTGCGGCGACCGCTCCTTTTTGCGAAGCATAAACCGTCTGGTAAGATGTCCTGTCATCCTTGTTATCGTTTCGTTTAATATATGGGGGCAACGGAACATGTCCTATGCTGTCAAGGAGACTTTCAAAATTGTCTTTACATGAAAATTCCACGGTGTAAATTCCTTGTTGACAGTCCACGACCCTGGCTTGCAATCCCCGGTCAAAAATTAAGGGCGTACCGTTTTTCGGTCTTTTTGAGGTTTTAATCAGGCATCTTAAAACAAGTTCGTCGCCCACAGCATTTTTACGATCGCCGGGGTAATCAAGGATAAAAACTTCCGCCTTGCCCCCGGTATTCTTTTTTCCGAAAAGTCGTGCCGGAATTACCCGGGTATCGTTTAAAACCAGTAAATCCGTTGGCAAAAGGAGATCATAAATTTCATAAAATTTATGGTGGGACAGTTTGCCGGTTTTTTTATCCAAAAATAGAAGTTTTGAATGGTCCCGTTGATCTGCCGGTTTTTGGGCGATGAGATCATCGGGCAGATCGTAGTTGTAATCGTTCAATAAAAACATGGGGCTATCTTTTTCCCAGATATACCAGCAAAATTCCGGCGAGCATAAGTAAAAGACCGAATTTTTGCAAAGACTTATCCGGCAGTTCAAGGACTTTTTCTAAAACCAACTTCATCTTTGCCGGAAATCCAAAATATGGAAGACCTTCCACGACCATCACCATTCCGAGTACACACAGGAAAAATTTCATTATATACCTCTGTCATTAAATAGGACGCTCCAGTACCATCTGCCAGAACTACGGGGCAAGCAGATTTTCGCAGACCCGCCTGCCATGCGAGACATCTACCGGTCCATCCAGTCATCTTTGCAAGCGAGAGCATTGCAGAGAGGCAAGGCAAGAAAGCCTGAGACACAAGCGGGCAGGTATACACAGATAAAAGTATTATTTTAAATAGTCTATGAAATCAGTTTATTGTCAATACATTTTTTACAGGCATACGGGTTTATAGTAAAGTTAAATATGGCTTGACTAATTTTTTGCTTTGGTTCAAAATTTTGTGTTTAGCGAATGTGTTGCCCCGGACCGTCAAAGAAACCGTCAAAACGCAAGGATTAAAAATGACATATGAACCTGTAATCGGGCTTGAAGTTCACGCTCAGCTCAAGACGAAAACAAAGATTTTCTGCAGTTGCTCAACAGCATTCGGGGCGCCGCCAAATACGCACACCTGTCCGGTTTGTCTGGGTATGCCCGGTGTGCTTCCGGTTCTCAACAAAAAGGTTGTTGAGTACGCCCTGTGCATGGGCCTTGCAACAAACTGCACGATCAACCGGGAAAGCCGGTTTGCCCGCAAAAATTATTTCTATCCCGACCTTCCCAAAGGATACCAGATTTCCCAGTATGAACTACCCATTGCCGAAAACGGATTTATTGAGATTGAAATAAACGGCCATCAAAAAAGAATCGGTATTACCCGGATACACATGGAAGAAGACGCAGGCAAGCTGTCCCATGATCCTGACCGCCCGTTGAGCAAAGTCGATTTCAACCGTACCGGAGTTCCTCTGATCGAAATCGTGAGTGAACCGGACATACGGACGCCTGAAGAAGCCGGGGCTTATCTTCGGCATCTCAGATCCATTGTCCGCTATCTCGGAATCAGCGACGGCAACATGGAAGAAGGAAGTTTTCGCTGTGACGCCAATATATCCATACGGCCAAAAGGATCCGAGACCTTGGGGACCCGAACGGAGATAAAAAACTTAAACTCGTTCAAGCATGTTGAAAGTTCGCTTTATTTTGAGATCGACCGGCAAAAAGAAATTTTAGAAGACGGCGGCAAGGTCCTTCAGGAGACCCGGCTATGGGACCCTGTTCAAAATAAATCCATATCCATGCGGGGTAAGGAAGAGGCCCATGACTATCGCTATTTTCCGGATCCCGACCTTTTGCCGCTGGTTATAGACGATGACTGGATTGATTCCATCAGAAAAAGACTCCCCGAACTTCCGGATGAAAAAAAGAAGCGCTTTATGGATGAATACGGTCTTCCTTCATACGATTCCGGTTTTCTCACATCCAGCCACGAGCTTGCAGACTATTTTGAGGCATGTGTTACTCAATTTCCCAATCCCAAGCCGGTCAGCAACTGGATCATGGGGGCATTGCTGGGCCTTTTAAACGCCCAGGGCAAGCCAATTACCGAGTCTCCGATTTCCCCCGGCAATCTCGCCCAACTTCTTCAACTGATTGACGATAATATTATCAGCGGCAAAATTGCAAAGACCGTATTTGATGATATGGCTCAAACCGGCAAAGCGCCCAAAGAAATCGTGGAACAAAAGGGGCTGGTCCAGGTTACGGACGAGTCTGCCATTAAAGCCGTGGTAGTAAAGGTTCTTGAAGACTGTTCAAAGGAAGTTGAAGACTACAAAAACGGGAAAACAAAGCTTTTCGGCTTTTTCGTGGGCCAGGTCATGAAAGAGACAAAAGGCAAGGCCAATCCGAAAATTGTGAACGAAATATTAAAAGATCTTCTTTCCAAAAAATGAACATCCAACATCGAACGTCCAACTCGCCACAGGCGAGCAAGCACTTGTCCGCCGGCGGATCGAATGTTCAATGAAAAAACCAATTTTGAACAGTGAACGGTGATTTTAGAAGGTACCAATAATTTGAAACAGCTTGAACTCCTCAATGATATTTTGAGGAACCAGAAGAATTAATTAATAAATTGGATATATGAATAATGGATAATAAAACCACAAATGAGAGCAAATTTTACCCAAAACGTCTGTTGATCGTAGACGATGAAGAAAACATGCGTCACATGTTGTCATCTTTACTTGCTAAAGCCGGTTACCGTGTGGATACGGCTTCTGACGGCGCGGATGCTCTTGAGATGGTTGATCAGACATTATACGATTTTATTCTCTGTGATCTTAAGATGCCCAATATGAATGGAATGGAATTTTTTGAGACTGCAAGGGATAAGCTATGGGCTACCACGGTAATCATGATGTCAGCGTATGGCAGTCTCGATACGGCGGTTGAAGCCATGAAAAAGGGAGCATATGATTTTATATCAAAACCGTTTAAGCCTGATGAAGTTCTCCTTACCCTTAAAAAGGCTGAAGAACGGGAAAGTTTAAAACGAGAGAACCTGTGGTTAAAAGAACGAATTCGGAAAATTCAAGGAAATTATCATTTTGGCAACATGGTTGCCAAAAGCAATGCCATGCTGAATGTATTCAAGCTGGCCGAGAAAGTGGCCCAATACAATACTACGGTATTAATATATGGTGACAGCGGAACCGGGAAAGAGCTGATCGCAAGGGGTATCCATTTCGCGGGACAAAGAGCAAAAAAATCTCTGGTTCCCGTTAACTGTGGAGGCATACCTGAAAACTTACTTGAAAGTGAACTCTTTGGTTATAAAAAAGGTGCGTTTACCGGTGCGGACAGAGATAAAAAAGGTCTTTTTGAAGAAGCGGACGGCGGAACCATTTTACTTGACGAGATTGGTGAATTACCCCTGTCTTTGCAAGTTAAACTCCTGAGAGTGTTACAGGAAAATGAGATCAGAGCGGTGGGTGATTCAAAAACAAAGAAAATAGATGTTCGTGTTATCGCTGCGACCTCTAAAAATCTTAAAGATGAAGTGAGTAAGGGCGCTTTTCGCGAAGATCTGTTTTTCAGGCTGAATGTGCTGCCGATCATGCTGCCGCCACTCAGGGAGCGGCCGGAAGATATCCCACTTTTAAGTCAACATTTTATTGACCGGTTCAATATCAGTTTGAATAAAGAGATAAAGGGGATAACACCGGCAGCCATTTCACTTTTGCTTAAGCACAACTGGCCGGGAAATGTCAGGGAACTTGAAAATGTTATTGAAAGGGGCGTGGTACTTGCCGAAGATAGCATCCTATTGCCGGAAAACTTTCCCTCTGAATTGGGCGAAGAATCAAAGATGGGCAAGATGGACGATTGGTTCGATGGATACTCGCTGAAGGCCGCCCAGAAAATTCTGGAAAAAAAACTCATCACCAAGGCGCTTAAGACAACAAACGGCAATCGCACGCAAGCCGCAAGGATTCTTGAAATAAGTCATCCTTCCCTGTTAAGTAAAATTAAGGCTTACGACATTAACCTTTAGCTGAAAGCTCGTTTGAAATCGATTGGTTATAACGCATAAAAACATTACACCCTAATTAAAAAACAAGAGAATAAAAATGGAAGACATTGGTGCGGTTCAACATCTCCTCAAGAAGATTTACGGTGCAAAAACCGGAAACTTGGCTTTTGATAATATACTGCCAATCATAGAGAGATTTCAGCCTCGAAAAGGCCGGGAAAGGGGTTATTTTTCTCAGGAAGATGTATTTTTGATAACCTATGGCGACACATTGAAGAACGAGGGAGAACGTCCTTTAGAAACATTATATAAATTTGCCGTTCAACAGTTTAAAGACGTGTTTTCAACCATACATATCCTGCCGTTTTCCCCATTTTCTTCGGATGATGGATTTTCGGTGATCGATTTTTTCACGGTAAATCAAGAGGTTGGGACTTGGGAAGATATTCGTCGACTGGGAAAAGATTTTCAGTTGATGTTCGATCTCGTGCTTAATCATGTTTCGGCAAAGAGCATGTGGTTTCAAAACTATTTGGCGGAGAAGCCAAACTATGAGGACCTCGCCATTGAGGTCGATCCTTTAGCCGATCTGTCTTTGGTGACTAGACCCCGATCCTTACCGCTTTTAACTCGATTCAAAAAAACTTCCGACGAGCCTGTGTATGTTTGGACCACATTCAGTGCCGATCAGATCGATTTGAATTACAAGAGCCTTGAAGTTCTTAAACAAATGGTAAAAGCCCTTCTTTTTTATGTGGAGCAGGGGGCGACCTCTATCCGTCTTGATGCCGTGGCGTATATTTGGAAGGAGATCGGAACAACCTGCATTCATCTGCCTCAGGCGCATCAATTGGTTCAACTTTTTCGAAGCATATTAAACGTTGTTGCACCGAATGTTCTACTGATTACCGAGACCAATGTGCCGCATGATGAGAATATGAGTTATTTCGGAGATGGTCACAATGAAGCCCAAATGATTTATAATTTTACATTACCGCCCTTGCTTTTTTATACGTTTGTCCGAGAGGATTCAACAGTACTGTCCGAATGGGCCAAAGATTTGAAGGTAATGTCTAAAAGTAATACGTTTTTCAATTTTACGGCTTCCCATGACGGAATCGGCGTACGTCCGCTGGAAGGGATTTTACCCCAAGCCGAAATCGATAAACTCATTGATGTTGTGAAAGACAATGGTGGAAGGGTTTCCTATAAAAGAAATCCCGATGGTTCCGACAGTCCGTATGAGTTGAATATAACCTATGTGGATGCTCTATTAACCCCGGGGGTCACAAAAAAATCTTGGCACGCACAAAAATTTTTGGCTTCTCAGTCAATTCAGTATGCGTTGCCCGGGGTCCCCGCTTCCTATATTCACAGTGTGCTCGGTTCCAGGAACTGGCAGGTGGGCGTTCGGCAGACTCAAAGCGCCAGAACCATCAATCGGGAAAAATTGCAGGTTAATGACGTGTTGTCCCAACTCAAAGATCCTGAAACCTTTCGCTCTCAGATATTTAATAGGTATATTAAAATGATCAAAACCCGGCGGAAGCAGCCTGCTTTTCACCCGAACGCCGATTTTGAGATACTGGGAATCGATCCTCAAGTGTTTGCCATCGCAAGGCATGCTGAGAATCAAAAACTGTATGCCGTCACCAATATTTCATCCAAACGGGTCACAGCTTCGTTATCGAGCGCCGGAGCTCCTGAGCGGATGAGAGACGTCATGACCGGCGAGATTTTCCGTACAGATGTATTAAAGTTGAATCCCTATCAATTTTTATGGCTCAGTACAATGAAAAGTTAAAAGGGTCTTTAGGGATTAAGTTAAATCCGGCGCTTATTGTCCGTTGACCTTGTCCCTCAATTTTCCTGAACATTTGAATGTAACCACTTTACGTTCTTTCAACATCAAGTCGTCGCCGGTGGCAGGGTTGCGGCCTCTCCGTTGTTTTTTTTGCTTCACACAAAATTTTCCGAATCCTGAAACAAGGACATCCTCATTTTTTTCCAACGTCCTTTTAATAATTTCCAATAGAGCTTCAATTATCTCAACAGATTTTTTCTTTGTAAACCCCAGTTCGTGTACTCTCGTTACAATATCATTTTTAGTTAATGCCATGTCGCCTCCTTAAGTAATGTTTGCGGTTTTCAATGTATTAACTTATTGTTATATTATCGAATATCAATTATCATGTTGTGTTGACTTCTTGCTATCTACAGGATCAAGGTTTTCGATTTTTTTAATTATATTGTTGATGTTTTTCATAATTTCATCAATTTCGGCTTTTAATTTTCTGTCATCGGAATCATTCATATGGATTTCTCCTAAAAAGACCTTAAAACTTACTATCTATATTATATCAGTATGTTAAAATGAATATGTCTGTCAAGATGATTGATTTAAAAAATATTTATACTATGGTCGGGAGCAAAGCTTCGGCCATATCGAAATGATTGCCGATATCCCTTCGCAAATCCAGCCGGTTTCCTTGCGGATTTTCACGGGGAATCACCCTGATTTTGCCATTTTCAAAGGCGGTCAATATTTTTTGACGAAGACGTTCCGCTGCTTTTGCTCTGCTTTTTTCAGGTGTAACGGTTGCATTAACGTTGCAATATATTACGCGGCTGCCATCTGATTTAAAAATTCCTTCTTCAGATGAATATGTCATTGCAGATGGGATAACCTGTATTTTCTTTTTCTTCAAGTAGGCAAAGTCAATATCGACCAACTCTCCTTTTGTACAGGACCAGGGATACCCTTTTTGGCTTTGCGGGCCGCCGGAACCTGTAACCAAGGCTACGCAGATAGAAATTTGATCGGATCGCACTTCCGGAATTACCTCATCCAGATTCCCTTCAATTGTCGCTCTAATTAACGCCCCCAGATTCCTTATTCTGCGGATAATCGGCTGCCATTCGGGTTCGGGAGGCCGAATATTGATTTCACAGACTCGAATTCTTGTGGGCGCCATATGATCGTCGAAAGATAAAAAACAGCCCGGGTATATCAGGCAGGGACGTAACATATTTTTTTCTCTCATAGCTTTTATCAGAGGGGTAACAATATCTGTGGCTACCATTTCAAACAGGTCGGGCGTTTCCATGGGATGCGGTGATATACTTCCCATTCCGCCGGTAATGGGATTGTCCTTACTGGCAGGTCCGGGAAAACGTTCCGGATAATCCATGGAAGTGGGAAGAATTTGAAAATTTCCGTTCTTATCAATAAGAATAATAAAAGAAATTTCGACTCCTGACATTCTGGATTCTATCAGGAGCGGCCATTGGGATTTTTTGCCGAACCGTTGTTTATAGCTCTTACCATAATCTTTTATCAAGGTGTCATATACTTCTTTTATCTCCCAGGAATTTAATATGATACGGGAGCCCTTTCCTCCGGCACTATAAGGATATTTTAAAACCGCACCGCCATATAAATCCAATAGAACCAGACAAGTTCTCAGAATTTCCTCATAATTTCTGGCATCTACGGCATACCATTTATCCGCCACAGGAATATTATATTCATGACAAAGATGTTTACAGGCGATTTTGTCGCCTTCAATAAATGAATTTTTACGAGTGAACCCAATAACATGGTCTGAAAGGCCGACTTCCTCCAGATCATCCAACAGGCCGTCAAGCAATAAATCTTCGGGCATGGGAACCACACAATCAATGGAGCCGTTTTTAAGGGCGTCAATAATAGCGGAGGCATATGCCGCTTTGGAATTATCTGCTGTGGAAATAAATTTCACCGGCCATTGCATTGACATGGCAAAGGGAGGCATGGCCGGCATTCCTCTAATTACCACTCCCTGGAAATCATTCCCATAGTTTTCACTTGTTGCCGTTGATGTAACCAAAGCACTTAAAAGTGTTCTTCCGTCAGTTCCGGCAAATCCTATTTTATAACTCACAATCACCCCTTTTATTTTCGAATCTTGTTAACCAGTTAAATAGTTGAATGGTTGTTGTTTTGAGGATTGTAGACCTTATAACGTGCTGATCCGTCAATATATATTTCAAGCAAAACACTAAGCACCCAACGCGTAAAAAGTGAAACGTGAAATGTAAAACGACTACATTTAGTATATTAAGAGGTAATGCTAAACAACATATAGACTTTTCAGGTTTAACTTTTCACTTTTTACGAATTCATTATGTTTATGTCGGGTCATTTTTCAATAGCGTTGGGAACAAATTTTCCAGGGCATAAACGCCGGTTGCAGAATAGTCCGAATTAAGCTATAGCGGTTTGCAAAAGCGCCTTATTGGAAAGGCATGAAGAAATAAGTTTTTCTATGACAAGTCATGACCTGAATTTGGAGCCGACGGGCGGATTCGAACCGCCTACCTGCTGATTACGAATCAGCTGCTCTACCAACTGAGCTACGCCGGCACAGTAAAAAGACACCTACTTTGTTTATGGATCAAAATCAAGAAAAAATATCACTTGGACGCTTGATTGATATAATTTCCGTCGGGGATCATACCGTTGATTGTATGGGACTGTCCGGATCCGAGCAGGCATATTTTGTGTCCAGATTAACCATGGCACACACAGGGTCTGTTGTGGTGATTGTTCCTTCAACAAAAGATGCGGAAAAGTATTTGGAAGATCTGAGATTTTTTTTAGCAAAAAACAATCCCTCCCCGGTTTATTTTCCTCCCTATAATATTTTACCTTTTCAGCAGCTTTCCTATCACAGCGAAACAGCAGGCAGGCGGATCAAATCTCTTTACCGTTTGATAGTTGAGGATGCCCCGCAAATTGTGGTGACAACGGTAGCAGCTTTGCTTCAAAGGATTATCCCAAAGCAGGATCTGTCCGACTATGCCGAACTTATAATGGCGGGAGAGGAGATCCATCGGGATCTATTGGTCGAGAAACTGGTTTCGGGCGGCTATGTTCGATCGGCAATAGCTGAGGAACCCGGAGATTTTTGCGTAAGGGGCGGTATACTGGACGTTTTTTCACCACTTTATTCAGATCCGCTCAGAATCGAATTGTACGGAGATACCGTGGATTCTATAAGGTTCTTCTCGTCCGCAAACCAGAGGACAATAAAAAATATTCAGGAAGCAGTTATACTGCCGGCCCGAGAGACTGTTTTAAAGACAGAATGTATTGATCAGATCATCGGACGGATACGAAAGCAGACGTCCCGGTTGGATCTTCCGGCAACAAAGGTCAGAAGCTTAATTGATCAGGTCAAAAATGAGGGGGTGTTTCCCGGGGTTGAAGGGCTGATGCCACTCATTTATCCGGATCTTCACACGCTCTTTGATTACACACCGAGCGATGCGCTTTTTATTCTGACAGAGCCGGCTGAATTGGAAAAGGCTGCGAATCAATCCCAAGAGCAGGCCTCAAATTGTTTTGTTTCCGCGTGCAATGATTCCAGACTATGTGTTGAGCCGGAGAGACTTTATCTGACGTGGTCGGATGCCAAAAACATCTTTAAGCATAAAAAACTGCTGACGATTAAACACCTTTCCGTTTCAAAAGGCTTTTTTGATAACGGGCAGCCCTCCCGGGCAGTTAATTTTACCGTTAAAGACAACATGGACATCAGCCTAACACTTAAGCGTCGCAGGGAAACAGCTCTTTTTTCCCCGCTTGCGAACTGGATCAGCGATCAAAAACAATCCGGATGTGCCACACTTCTGGTTTGCAAAACCAGCACCCAAGCCCACAGACTGAAATCACTTTTGCTCCCATACGGGATTCATCTAAAGTTTATTGAGTTTTTCTCAGATGTTAAATTAGGTGAAACCTATGCATATGCCTGCATCGGCCAGATTTCTTCAGGTTTTGTATGGCCTGCTGAATCTCTGGCGATCATTACGGACACTGAAATATTTGGCTCAACACATCGCCGAAGAAGAAAACAGATACAAAAGGTTCAGACGGAACTCCTTGCATTCGAAGATTTAAAAAAAAATGATCTTGTGGTTCACGTTGAACACGGGATAGGGCAGTATAACGGCTTGGTGAGTCTAAAACTGAACGGGTTGAGCAATGATTTTCTTTTGATTGTTTATAAAGATGATGACAAACTTTACGTGCCTGTGGATCGCATGAGCATGGTTCAAAAATATATGGGGGTGGATGGTATCGAGCCTGTTCTTGATAAAATGGGCGGTAAATCATGGGATCGGATCAAAGCCAGGGTAAAAAAATCGGCGGAGAGAATCGCCGGAGAACTCCTGAAACTTTACGCCGAGCGTAAGATTAAACATGGCCACGCTTTCAGGGAAGTGGATGCTGATTTTATCGATTTTGAAGCCGGTTTCCCTTACGAGGAGACATCAGACCAGCTTGACGCTATTGAAGATGTTCTCGATGATATGAAATCATCCGTTCCCATGGACAGACTGGTGTGTGGTGATGTGGGATATGGTAAAACAGAGGTTGCTCTGCGGGCATCGCTTATGGCTGTCAGTGGAGGTAAACAGGTTGCCGTACTTGTTCCGACAACGGTGCTTGCAGAACAGCATTTTTCAACATTTTCCGACCGTTTTGAACGCTATCCGGTTAATGTCGCATGTTTGAACAGATTTCGGTCACTGCGGGAGCATCGTAAGATTATCGGTGATCTTAAAACAGGAAAGATAGATATCGTCATTGGAACTCACCGGCTGATTCAGAAAGACGTGGCATTTAAAGACCTGGGACTTCTCGTACTTGACGAAGAGCAGCGTTTCGGCGTCAAACATAAGGAGAAGCTGAAAAAAATAAGAAGCTCAATGGATGTTCTTGCCTTAACCGCTACTCCAATCCCAAGAACACTCCACATGTCTTTGATGGGGATACGTGACATCAGTGTAATTTCAACTCCGCCTGAACATCGCAAATCTATTATCACCTATATTTCTGAAATAGATGATGCTGTTATTTCAGAAGCCATACGCAATGAGTTAAACAGAAATGGCCAAATTTTTTTTGTTCATAACAACATTCACAGTATATGGGCCATGGCAAAACATTTGCGGGAACTGGTGCCCGAGGTCAGGCTTGATGTGGCCCACGGTCGTCTGGATGACGATATGCTGGAGCAGGTAATGCTTGGTTTTATGAACAAAGAGATCGATTTATTGGTGTGCACCTCTATCATAGAGTCCGGTCTTGATATTTCTTCAGCCAACACAATATTAATCAATCGGGCGGATAGATTCGGACTGGCTCAAATTTACCAATTGCGGGGTCGTGTGGGGCGACTTGATGAACAGGCTTACGCCTATCTTTTTATACCCAACGAAAGCACATTAGGTAAAGATGCCAGGAAGCGCCTGAAGGTGTTGATGGAGCATAGTGATCTTGGCTCCGGCTTTCAAATTGCAATGAGTGATTTGAAAATAAGAGGGGGAGGGACAATTCTGGGAGCTTCCCAGTCCGGTCATATTGCCGCAGTGGGTTATGATATGTTTCTCAAACTGATGGAGAACTCAATGGCGGAGTTGAAAGGGGAAAAGATTCGAGAACGTCTGGAACCGGAAATTAACATTGCTCTGCCTGCTTCAATACCCGAATTCTATATACAGGATATCGACCAGCGTCTTTCAGCATACCGTCGTCTGACCAAGATAACAGAAGTAGATGAAATTGCTGATTTTAAAATAGAGATGGTGGATCGCTTCGGTGCTTTGCCGGTTGAGCTTTCAAATCTACTTTTAAAAATCATGCTCAGGGTATTGGCGATAAAGGTTGGGGTGAAACGGCTTGATCTGAGAGGATCGCAACTTTCCCTTTGTTTTTCCGAAGCTCACCAAAAAAATCTTGCACCAATACATGATCTTATTGTTTCTAGAGGCAGGCGGTTCGAGTTCACCAGAGACCATGTGCTAACCGTCGAACTTTCAAAAACAAATATAGCCGGTCTATTGACTCAGACTAAAAATATCTTGAAAGAAATCATACAACATGTTAACAATCAGAAATTTATGTGATTTTGGAACTAAAATTCACCCTTTTTCCATGATAAAATATTTTAACAGGTTCATGGCTCTGATCGGTTTTTTATCGATCATTTACCCTTTGGCCGGGTGTGCCGATTCCGAATCTAAATACCGTGATGAATATTTCATCCGGGTCGGTGACAGTGTTATAACCGTTCTTGATTTCAACAGGGCTTTTGAGATTGTTAAAACCTCTTATTCGCATGGTGCCATGCAGCAACCTGACGCTGTCAAAGAGGCCCGATTGCGGTTTGTTAAACAGATGACCGAAGAGATGATCTTACGGGAAAGGGCCAGAGATATCGGAATTAAGATTACCGATGAAGAAGTTAAACAGGCTGTTGAAGATATAAAACAAGATTATCCGGAAAATGTGTTCGATCAGATATTACTTGAATATGCCGTGTCGTACCAGTTATGGGAAAAAGGATTAGAGACCCGTTTGCTCATGGAGAAGGTTATTGCCAAAGAGTTGGGTGGTCAGATCGTCGTAACACCCGATGATGTGTCGAAGTATTATGAAGCGCACCACAAAAACGATGAGTTGATACCGGATAAAAAAGAGGTGCCAAAAGATATAAATGAAACCATAATAAGAAATTTACGCAGAAAAAAGATTGAACAAGCGTATAAGCCCTGGATAAAAGAACTTCAAAAAAAATATATTATTGAAATAAATAAAGTACAGTGGAAGAAAATCATCGGTTCGTAATCGAATTCAGCATCTCGGGAATTCCAGCTCCCTATATAGCGGGATGAGCCAAGCCAACTAACTTTTAGGTTATTATAATGATGTGCAAACGTTTTACGTGTTTCGTTTACTGCATAATATACACTTTTTATTTTTCTACGTTCGGTTTTTCCTTTATTGCTAAAGCGGAAAGCGCAGAAGTTGTTGACCGAATTGTAGCGGTAGTTAATGACGACATTATTACCCTTTTCGAACTGAACCTATCGTTTAAACCGTATGAAGAGAAAATTCGAAAACTTGGTTATTCAACCGAGAAAGAACATCAAATGCTCTTCAAGGTGCGGGAGGATATGCTCAACCGACTCATCTATCAAAAACTTCAAGATCAGGAGGTAAAACGCTTAAAAATTAAAATAGATGAACCAGCGATAGATCAAACC
>JAFDEW010000255.1 GCA_019310125.1 Deltaproteobacteria bacterium
CTTTTCAATTTTCAAGTTTTATCCAAGTCTTCCAATTTGTTTCGCTTTACAACAGCTCGGATCTGACCTGTTTTGAAATCTATCAATTTCAAAACATCACAATAGAATTAAATGATTAAGCTTGTTGATATGCTGTCTCCATTTCCCGGCGATCGGCCATATCCATCAGAACTCTCTCCCGAGCTTTATCGATGCCGAGTTCTTTACGTTTTTTGTCAATATGAGCGATCATTTCCTGAGTTGCAGGATCAATGGAGGCCGCGATCGGATCCGCCAGCTTTCCCACCTTTTATTTGGGTCGTATTTTTAGAGTTACCAAAAAACTTAGGTTGGTTACCCTGATCAAGATGATCCCTTTTACTCCCCGGCATGAAAAATCCTGAATGAAGCAAAGCCCCCTGTAAATAAGCGTCTAAAACATCTTCCGCCGGACCGGAAATTCCGGATATAATTTTGATGCCGTACGCTTTAAGCATCTCTGAAAACTGGCGTGATACAGCACCACAAATCAAAACATCAAGGTCAAGTTTTCGAATAAACGAACATCTTTGATAAATACCCTGCTCAAATAGATTGGCTTCAAAACGGCAGGATTCTTTTTGATTACCTTTATCAATAATCAATAATTTTGAAGCGGTATCGAGAACCGGTGAAATTTTGTCATCCCAGATGGAAATTGCTATTCTCATGATACATTATCTTTTATCAGTTACCTTTCGTTTGATATGGCTTGGGATATTTAGGGTGTGACGGAGAAATTCCGGCAAGAACAATTACACCAATAACTTGTAAAGCATCTTCCGTGCCACGTTGTGAAAAAATAAAGGATTTGTCTATGAGCTGCCGGATTAAGCTATGATTTTGTCAGGAGAGAAGACTTGCGAAAGATATTTTGTGGCTTTTAGTATTTCATGAATGCAATGGTAAGTGTTGCATATGTGCAAATGCGCAATGGTACCAAATCATTTATTTCTTGATCTGCCGTCTTGTTCTGGAATTTTAAGATTTAGGCGCTTTATTTTACGCCAAAGGGTACTCGAATGAATACCCATTTGCGCTGCAGTTGCTTTTCGGTTCCAGTTATTTTTCCTTAATGTTTCTAAAATAATATTTTTTTCCATGGTTTCTATCGAAAAGACTTTTTCGCTGGTTTCCTTGGTTACGGCGTTATTCTTGCTGTCTGGAGCCCTAAGAAGATTCTCTGGAAGGTTTTGGATTCTGATCAGGCTGTTTTTGCACACCACCGTGGCGTACTCAATAATATTTTCCAGTTCTCGAATATTACCTGGAAAATTGTAGACCATCAGAGTGTTCATGGCTTCAGGAGATAAGCCATAGATTTCTTTCCCACACAGTTTACTATATTTATTGATAAAATTTTCTATTAGGAGTGGGATGTCTTCTTTGCGATTTCTTAACGGGGGCAGAACAAGTTTTATAACATTGATCCGGTAATACAAATCGTCTCGGAACAGACCCATGTTAACCAGACGTTCCAGATTTTTATTGGTAGTCGCCACAATACGGACATTCGCCCGTTCGGATTTTGTGGAACCAAGCGGCTCATAGACTTTGTCTTGGAGTACGCGCAGAAGCCGCACTTGAAGCAATTGGGATATGTCTCCGATTTCGTCTAAAAAAAGGGTCCCATTTTCGGCCAAGGCCAATCTTCCGGGCTTATCCTTTTTCGCATCTGTAAAGGCACCCGCCTTATATCCGAAGAGCTCGGACTCGAGAAGCGTGTCGGGTAAAGCACCGCAATTAACGGTGATCATCGGCCCTTTTTTTCTATGACTGAGGGAGTGGATGGCCCTGGCAAAGAGTTCCTTGCCAGTACCGCTTTCCCCTTCAAGAAGGATCGTGGTATCATTTTCAGATATTAGCTCCAACATGCCAAACAGTCGCTTCATCTCCTTGTTTTTACTGATGATGTCCAGAAAAGAATGCTGGTTGGTAAGCTCCTTGCGCAATTCTTCTATTACACTTAAATCACGAAAGGTTTCTACCCCTCCGATCATCTTTCCTTTTTTATCTTTCAAAATAGCCGTAGAAATGCTGACAGGAATCCGTACCCCTTTCGAGTTAACAATAAAAATGGGTTGATTTACTATAGATTGGCCCGATTCGATAGTCTGACGCAAAGAGCATCGCTGCTCACATATACTCGCTTTGAATACCTCCCAGCAATATCGACCGATTGCCTCCTCTTTTCTGATACCGGTAATATTTTCTGCTGCGCGGTTGTAAGAAACGATCTTCCAGTCCTTATCGACGGTAAAAACACCGTCAGCTATACTGTCCAGAATGATGCGTGTCTGATTTTTGATGGTTTCATTCATAATTTTTAATTAGTTTTGGCGATTTGTATTGTCAATATGACGTTGAAATCAGGATTGCCAAAACAACAACCTGAAAACAGTATAGACCGATTACAGATATCGCATATGTGCATAAATGGCAGGGGCGCCGGATGCTCCTTCACCAATTGTTTTTTATGGGAAGTCCCCCGCTAAATATCCGAAAAGTTCCCCGGCCAAAACAGTAAAACGATATAATCAATATCGTATAGATGTATTACTGACAAAAGAAACCATAATAATTAGATAGCGAGAAGTAATTGAGAATGAGATCAGCAGAACAAGCGATGTTTCACAATGCAAACTGATTCAAGATAGAGAATAGATTTCAGGGGAAAATTTGTACTATATCCGATATTATAAAGAAGTTTGTATGTCAAGCAGCAAATTATTTAATATTTCAAATCGTTATATGGCACATTGTGGCATTAATCGATGGGATGAATCGATAGAAAAGAAGAGACTGGTTAATTACATGTATCTGGCCACGAGCACACAAATTGGTCAAACTGAGATATCAAATGGATCTAACACCGTTTTGACCTTTTTTCAAACCAGTGATTTCTCCAACATACTTTTAACGGGCGATAGGGATCGGGCCGCGGTAACCTGCCATAATAACAGCAATAGAGTTTAAAATAAGCTCTAAAATCGTCTTAAACCACTCTTTTTGACCAATATCTTTTTACAAATTATCAGATACTTAGCGTGGCCAGACCCCGATTGGGCTGGTTTAGATATATGTAATAAGCAAAGATTTTTGTAGGGTTGTGCTCAAGGTATCTTCATATTTCTTGAATTGATGATTCTGGGACGTAGTCATGACGTCCCACCTTATTTTTATAGGATTTAGAATTGTTCTAAAGTGTGAAAAAATTTTTATGATTATGAAATGAATTTCATAAAAATTGGCAAATATTTTCATAATATTGGGTAGTGTTAATATTGTTGGGCAAGATAACTATTCAGGATTATATCAGATATGTTTATCTGAAGAATTTGGCATGGTTTATGCTTTATATTAAAGAAAAATCAAAACACGCGTTGAAATCAGAATTAACGCAAGTAAGTGCCACTCAACTTCAACACCTAAATAAAAAACCACGTGATGGCGAAGAGCCTCCAAAGGTTATACATAAAAAGGGAGTTTGATGTGGCACTAAATTAATGGCTTCTCTAGTGTCCGTGCATCTTAGTTCTCGATCAGATATATATATTATATAATTTGATGAGCATCGAGCTAATAACGGCATTGAGGGAAGTCAAAAAATTAGCAAAGGCTTTGTAGGATGGTTAACCTGTCTTCACAACCTTTGCATGGGGCGATCCAAACGGGTCGCCCTTTTGTTTTTATGATATCCGGGATTAGTAGGAATTGGCATCTCATTGTGTGATTAGCAAAGAGATCTGCTAATCTAAAAAAAGCCTTCTTTCTCTTAATGTGACCGATCGTGAAGTATGTCTCAATTTTGATTCAGTGAGGCATATTTTAATCGACAAATTCTCTCACAGGCACCTTATCTTGACATCAAATGGTTACATTTTATGCTACGGAAATATTGACGAAATACAAAACAATTAACGATATATCATCAATATGGTCAAATATAAACATGACGAGAAATGTATTATCACAAAAAAGAATTAGGTATTTTTTTTGGCATAGTGATATCATATAGTTGAATCGATTTTGTCATGTGTTTCAGTATTGGCATAATAGTTGCTAAATATTCCTCATATTATTAACGAACCTAAATACAGGTTCACTCTGCCGGGACCTGGTATAGCTCCTTAAAGCGGGAAGGGGTGATTTTGCCGCCAATCACCCCTTCTCATAAACCTCAGGAGTATGACAGTGAAAATTTGTGAATCTTGCGATCAATTCGAAAAGCGCGTAAAGGAATGGAACTACTGGAGTGGTGCGATTGATCCCCTACCTTATATAGATAATATGATTAAACCTCACAAGCACCTGATTTTTGAAG
>JAFDEW010000256.1 GCA_019310125.1 Deltaproteobacteria bacterium
CAGGGAAGGGGCGACGAATTTAATCTTTTTCACTGCACTGATCAGTATAAACCTTGCCATTCTCAATTTTCTTCCCATCCCGGTTCTGGACGGCGGACATCTGCTTTTCTTTTTTATTGAGGCGGCCACGGGAAATCCGGTAAGTATAAGAATACGCGAAATTGCCCAGCAGGCGGGTATATTTTTGTTGATACTGCTGATGATCTATGTTTTCTATAACGATATTGCGCGGGTCTTTTTCAGTCAAACTTGACGGCTTCGTAAAAAGTCCAATTCTCGTGTTGCGCTTGATTTCGTGTTCACTGCGGCGTATATAAGTACACCTCATTCCACGAAATTCGCGACGCCTTTTTATCCCGAGATATTTGTTCGGGGGAACTTGAGCTTCTTACTTTGCCGTCCTAATTTTGATTTTTTACGAGTTCATCAATCTTAAACTCTGCAATTGTTAGTACGGTAGCGGTAATTCGACTATGCCATATCGACTTGAGATAGCGCTAAAATCCGAGCTGTTTGATGCTGAAGGAAACGGCATACGCCGGAAGGCAAAGAATTATTTTGGTATCGAGCTCATCAGCGTTCGCTGCGTTTATGTTGTCACCATTGACGCCGACCTTTCCAAGGATCAGCTGAAAACCATCCAAACACAAATCTTTACCAATCCTGTGACACAGGTCTCCTCCTTCGACCCCCTTGATTTGGAATTTGACTGGACCATCTGGGTCGGCTATAGACCGGGCGTCAGAGATAATCCCGGAAGTACCGCTCTTGAGGCGGTGGAAGATATTCTGGGCATAAGGTTCGGCCCGGATCAAGCCATCTATACTTCAAAGCGGTATTGCCTGAAAGGTAAAGGCCTGACCGTTATAGATATGAATAAGATTGCCGCCGAACTTCTTGCCAATGATATCATCCAGCAATGGAAAATTTTTCCGGTCGACAAATGGAATCCTGCTCAGGGAACCGGTATTATCATCCCCAAAGTCATACTTGACCATACCCCCACGGTGTCAACAATATCCGTAGACAGCGATTCGACTCTAAAAAAGATTAGTGACGAGCGAGGCCTGGCATTGAGCCCTGCGGATATACCGTTTATAAGGTCCTATTTTCTGGATGCCCGGGTGCAAGCTTCACGGGCTGCCGTAGACCTTTCAGATCCCACGGATATTGAACTTGAATATATTTCCCAGGCAAGAAGCGATCATTGTAACCATAATACATTTCGAGGGCTGTTCCGTTATCTGGATCTTGAAACCGGTGAGACCGAGGTTATAAACAATCTATTTAAAACCTTTATCGAGACGCCGACGCTGACCCTGAAAGAGAAACATCCGTGGGTGGTATCGGTGTTGTGGGATAATGCCGGCGTGGGACAATTTGACAGCAACCATTATTACGTTATTACCGGAGAAACCCACAATTCTCCGTCCAATATGGAGGCATACGGCGGTGCCATTACCGGTATTGTCGGGGTGTACCGTGATCCTCTGGGAACCGGGAAAGGGTCAAAGCTGGTAATGGGCAGTTACGGGTATTGTGTCGGACCCAGGGATTATAACGGGGACCTTAAGCCGCATCTCCATCCCAGACGACTTCTGGATGGTGTTATTGAAGGGGTAAGAGACGGCGGTAACAAGAGCGGAATTCCCACAACCTTCGGGCAGGTGCTTTTTCATCCCGGATATATGGGAAAATGCCTTGTTTTCGTGAGCGCCTTAGGAATCATGCCGGCGGTTATCCAAGAAGAACCGTCGGAAACAAAGAAAACATCTCCCGGAGAGCTGCTTATCATGTGCGGCGGGCGGGTCGGAAAAGACGGAATTCACGGGGTTACCGCTTCGTCAGAGACTTTTTCCGAGCATACCCCTGCCGGGCATGTTCAAATCGGTGACCCCTATACCCAAAAAAAAATGCACGATTTTTTGTTGGAAGCCAGGGATCAGGGCCTGATAAGATTTATTACGGATAACGGCGGGGGAGGACTCTCATCATCGGTGGGTGAATCGGCACGGTTCAGCAACGGCTGCGAGGTCCAGCTTGAAAAAGTTCCCTTAAAATATCAGGGCCTGGATCAGTGGGAAATATGGGTTTCCGAATCCCAGGAACGAATGACCGTGGCGGTTGATCCTGCGCATCTTGAACGTTTTATGGAGCTTTCCGGAATGCATGCCGTAGAGAGCACGGTCATCGGCCGTTACACCGATTCGGGAAAACTTCATATTACCTATAACGGCAGGACTTGTGCTTATATAGATATGGACCTTTTAACGTCGGGCTTCCCCCAGTGGGAATTTGATGCCCAATGGCAGTCACCGGAAACACGGGGTCTGTTTGAGCCGGTTCTAAAAGAACCCCGTGACTATGATGGCTTACTAAAGAACTTGCTTGCACGCCCCAATATTTGCTCCAGGGAATGGATAAGCAGACAGTATGATCATGAAGTGCAAGGCACCAGCGTGATTAAGCCGCTCGTGGGTGCGGAGCGTGATGTGAATAGTGACGCGGTGGTCATAAGGCCGGTACTGGATTCCAAAAAGGGGCTAGTATTTTCCCAGGCACTGCTGCCCGCCTATTCGGCCATCGATGCCTATCACATGACAACCTGTACAATTGATGAGGCGGTGCGCAGAGTCATTGCTGTGGGCGCTACTATTGATCGTATCGGCGGCGTGGATAATTTCTGCTGGCCCGGTATTCAATTTCACCCTCAGGAGAATCCGGACGGAAAATTCAAGGCCGCACAGCTTGTACGGTCATGCCGGGCATTACGGGATATCTGTCTGTCCTATGAAATACCGCTGCTCTCCGGCAAGGACAGTATGTACGTTGACGGTCACCTTACCGGGCCATACGGCGAAACCCACAAAGTTTCCGCGCCGGAGACCCTCCAGTTTTCCGTCACGTCCGTTATCGACGATATCGCAAAATGTGTCACCATGGACAGTAAAATGCCCGGAGACCTGGTTTACATCCTGGGAACCACGAGAAACGAACTCGGTGGATCAGAATATTACGAGCATTTGGGGTATGTGGGACGGAATGTGCCTCATGTGTTTCCGGAAACGTTCGCCGATCTGTACCGGGCTTTGAGCCGTGCGATTTACAAAGAACGGGTCGCCTCTGTTCACGGTGTATATCGTGGCGGTCTTGGGGTGCACCTTGCCATGGTGGCGATGGGCGGGAATCTCGGGATGACGGTTGATCTTAGTCTTGTTCCGTCTGATCCGCTTGATCGAAATGATGTTATTTTGTTTTCAGAATCTGCCGGCCGGTTCATTGTAACCATCGATTCTGAAAACCGAAAGCTTTTCGAAGAAATTTTTAAAGGACTCCCCTGTGCCTGTATCGGGACCGTAACCCATGAATCCGACTTCATCATAACGGGGATGGATAAAAGGCCGATGATTAACATTCCTGTTCAGGAACTCAAAGACGCCTGGAAAAAACCCTTTGGAAAATTGATATAAAGGGTAATGGAGAGATTAAATGCAGGGCTACTGACCTATCCTAATTTCAGATTCAACATATTTTAATGAAATATCAACACATTGAGGGAATATAAAAGATGAACGTCGAACATCGAACATCGAACGTTGAACATCGAATAATGTATTCTACCATTTATAATAAAAACAAAGCGAAGCGCCTTCCACATTCGACGTTCGACGTTAAGCGTTCGATGTTCGATGTTCAAATTATTGCGTCTGAAATTACGACTAAACCTTCATATCACGTTGAAATTACGTATACATGTCAGGAGCTCTGAAATGAATAACGTAAGGGCCCTTGTCCTTACCGGATACGGCTTGAACTGCGACAATGAAACAGCGTATGCCCTGACCCTTGCCGGCGCCCGCGCCCACAGGGTTCATATAAACGCGCTTATCCACGGATCGGTGAAGTTAACCGATTTTCAGATTATGGTGTTCGGAGGAGGATTCAGTTGGGGAGACGATCACGGTGCAGGGGTAATCCAGGCGGTTCGAATGAAGACAAATCTGGGGGATAAGATTTTAGAGTTTATCGATGCCGGAAACCTTGTCATCGGCATATGTAACGGATTCCAGACACTCGTCAATCTCGGCCTTTTGCCCGGTTTCGATCATGACTACACCCGGCGATCGGTTGCGCTTACATTTAATGACTGTGGGAATTTCAGAGACGACTGGGTAACATTAACGGTTGTCCCCGAATCTCCCTGTATATTTACCCGTGGAATAGACCGGTTGGAACTTCCCGTAAGGCATGGGGAGGGAAAATTTTATGCCCATCCCACCACCATCCGTCGTCTGATTGATGATAACCAGGTGGTGCTCCGGTATGCAATGCCC
>JAFDEW010000257.1 GCA_019310125.1 Deltaproteobacteria bacterium
TAATTCTGATATTATTTGTAATTTGAGTATTGTGATTTGGGATTTTAGTGCTGTATCCAGGAAAACAAATCACTTCTATCTGAATCAGGTGTCGAGACCTTTACAAAACGATCATTTTTTTTGAGTAAGAGAGATATGTTTCAAATAACCGTCAATAACTTTCTGTGGATCTATTTGAAGCGTTTCCGCATAGAGTCTTAAAAAATTTTTTAAATAAAGGCCCGGAGGAAGACTCTCGATCCGATTTTCTTCCATGGACTTTAAAACAGAAACACTGATTTTAGTAACGGCATTAATTTCAGATAGTTCAATTCCTGCTGTTTTTCTCATCTCTTTTAAATCATCACCTGAAATCAAATCGTTAGAAAAAATTTCATTGCAAAGGGTTTCGAGTTCCTTTTTTCTCAATTTCTTCTTAACCCTTTCAGCAGAATCGTCATTGTCTGTCACATTATATGTATGAGCGCGCGGCGGTTTTTCTTGGTTTTCTATGGATGTAATTGACACTTTAATTTGTCCGGAATCCACAAGAATAGTGTCGTATGCGGTCCTTTTGTTTTTATCTATCAGCGTTAAAAAAGCCTCTTTAATTGTTTTAAGAATCTCATCTCTTTCCTCATTTGAAAACAAAGAATAGGTAACCAGGGAATCCTCGTTATACGTTGACAGCGCATCTTTGTAAGCGCGCTTGATTTCAAAAGAGGATGAATTTGCCGGAATTTTTAAAATTTCGTAATAAGTTAATCCGTCAAGGTTTTTCATGAAATTTTGCCTGTCAGTGATCCCATGGTCTGTTGTTGATTATCTTTTCCGCAATTTTTTTCATATCCATGGCCGGTGGTGTATAAGGGTATCTATGGGTAAAAATTTTTTTTGAAAGAACTGAATCATGAATTCGCACATCATAACCGACAGTTCCAAGAAACTGAAAATTTGAATAAAAATGCCTATTGCATAAGTCTTCTATTTTATCTCCCATGGTTACATCTAAATTTTTGCGAAATTGATTTAAAATAAACTTGAACTTAAATTCGCTTAAACTGTTTCTCAAAAATTTTTCACGATCAGGATCATGTTTTAGCATAATTTCTATGACATCCGGCGAGGTCATTGCTTCGTGATTTTGGGGGATAATCGCTTTCTTTACCGCAGAGTTAAAGAATTGCCGTTTAACAATCTGTTTCAATTTCCTTAAATAGACAGCCTTAATAAACCGAAAAGAATTTTCGATCGCTGTGGGTTCGGGTGTACATATAAAAATCCCCTGATTGGAGGTCAAGAAAAAATCGAGAGTGTTAAAATTTGTTCCGGTCCCAAGGTCGAGCAGAATGTAATCAAAAGAGAGCTTTTGTATGGCGTTTATTATTTTTAGTTTATGTGCGTGCAGAAGATTTGCAACTTCCATGGAACACAGCGAAGAACCAATAAAAGATAGATTCTGTATAAAGGTGGAGACAGCCGTATCCCCAAGGTTTTTCACTGTCTTATCTAAAAAGCGGTTTATACCGCCTTTCTGGTGGTTAATTCCCAACAAGGTATGAAGGTTTGAACCGCCAAGATCCAAATCAATCAGTACGACTTTTTTGCCCCATTTGGCCAACAGTGCCCCAAGATTTGCCGTGATAAAGCTTTTTCCAACACCTCCCTTTCCACCGCCGATCGGATATATTTGGGTCATTTAATACACCAGAACTTTTTGAGATGTTGCTCCCAAAGGGCTGTTGTGGAATGTTACCACAAAATTATTTTTTCATATTCTCCGGATTGCAGGCAACACAGTCATAAATAAGATTTTTAAGTCTTTGCTGCAAAACCGAGTAAGAGTAATGGCGTGTTGCAATTTCGTAGTTTGTCTCGACCATGTTATGGCAAAGTTCCTGATTTTCAAGAACCTCTCTTGCCTTGCGAACGGCTTTCTCCGTGACGTAGCCGTCTATTTCTATGGCAAGAAACCCTTTTGGCTCGATATCAAATGTATAAATTGAATATTTGTTTACAACTATGGGTTTACGAAAGTATACGGCTTCGAGAAAGGCATTCCCAAACCCTTCAAAAGTTGACGGATACGTGACAAGATCGGCATGTGGATAAATGTCATCAAGGGTGTAAATTTTCTTTCCGGTTATAGTCCTCCCCCTGCATTCATTAATAATATCTGACACAAAAACAGTGTTGACATTCATAAGCTTAGAATATTCCATGATTCTTTGTTCATAATCGTATCCCTCGTCACCGGAAGCATGCGAAATAATAAGCTTGGCCTTTTTCCCCAGCCTGTGGACTATTTCTATTGCATGCTCAATCCCTTTACGCTTCACCACACGGGTCGGCTGGAGAATAAAAAGCTCATCATCTGCGATCCCCAGGGATTGCCGTACATCTTTTGCATAATCATCAATCGGGGGCGGGGGGGTTTCAAAATTCATGACATTCGGAATAATCGTTGCCGAGACGCCGGTTCTGAGGCTTAATTGATTATCACCGGAAGAGTTTATGGTCACGTGCCGTATGGACGGCAGGTGAGGGGGAAATGCCATGTTCAGGTATTCCCATACCGCATTTGTCAAAAACTGCTGGCGTTCCCAGAAAAAATCGTGATGGTGAGCTATTGCGGGTATCCCGGTCTCTGATATGAGTTCGGTAATGGCAAGACCTAAGGGAATATTTAACGGAATTGTCAATGCATTTTCCGGAACCAAAAGGTCAATGGCAAATTTTTCGATGAATTTGTATAGATCATCCTTCAATTTTTTTTTAAGTTTCATAATTTTTTGCGTAACCTGCCGGTTACGCTTATGAACCCCAAAGCAATTATTGTAGATGTCTTTGATATCAGGATGCATAAAATGAGCTTCTTCTGACAGAAAGGAACAATCGGGTGGACGGTCAAGCTCGCCGGCAAAAAAGAAACATCGAAATCCTTGCCTTTCAAAAACAGTCGCCCATTTGGCTGTTTCCAGGGAGACACCATCTGTGCCCGCAAAACGGGTTGAAATAAATCCGACGTTGTGCGCTGAATCGCAGAATTGACAGTTACCCATTTATTGCTCCTTTTATCATATTGATATTTCAGTAAAAAGTTAAACGTGAAAAGTCTATATGATGTGTAGCATTACCTCTTGATATATTAAATGTAGTCGTTTTACATTTCATGTTTCACTTTATACGAATTCATCAATATTATTCAAATCATGAAAATTTCGAATACGGTTACTGCATTTTTTTAAAAAATACAATTATGCAATATTTAAGCCAAATCTTCAATCTTAATTTTTAATCTCAGATGATTTGTAGTATGATATTAAGCAGATAACTATTTGTAGGAACAATAAATTTATCCGCCGTAAGCCTTATAAGAAGATTTTTAGCGTCAAAAAAAAGGATTTCAACAAAATATTGACAATAATTGCATATATTTCATTTTTTCAACACCATAATTTCTAGTATTTTTCCGATTGTTGAACATAAATCAAACAGGTTTTAATTACCACATATTGTGTTATATTATCCTTGACGTACAATATATATCATTCTATATGTTAAAAAAAACAATACGTCAATTTTTTTAGATTGCAAAATATCGAACAAAGAATTATAAGTGCTAAAAATAAATAAAGGACGTACGATGATAACCCAAGAAAAAATGGTTGAGCGGAGGAAGCATAAACGGTTCCGGGTCCAGGAAGGAGTATATGCTTTGCTCAAGAATAACTCCTCCAAACTGGGTCAAATCGAAAACATAAGTAGAGGGGGGCTTGCCTTCAGTTATATCGTTGATGGAGAGCAAATGCACGAAGCGTTTAAGGTTGATATATTTATTAGTAAGATAGGTTATTGTTTAAAAGATGTACCTTCTAAAAAGATTTCGGATTTACATTTAGATAATAGACTCCCCTTCAGCACTTTTTCAATAAGGCAAGCGCGTATTCAATTTAATGAACTGAACCACAGTCAATTATCACAGCTGGATAATCTCATGCGGGATTACTCTACCGGTGAGTAGAATTAAAAATTCCTAACATTTTTTCCCTTCAAAAAATTACTACATATAATCCAAATTCGTCCATCACTTACTTCAACTAAGTTCAGAGTATAGGAATTTCCTTTTTTGGGACACAGACCCGCCTGCCATTGCAAGGCACGAGCGGGCAGGTGAACACAAATTATCAAGATTCTTAAATTCAGAACTCCTGACCTGTATGCATAATTTCAACGTGATATGAAGGTTTAGTCGTAATTTCAGATGCAACAATTTGAACATCGAACATCGAACGTTCAACGTCGAACGTCGAATGTGGAAGGCGCTCCTGCCCGCCATCGCGAGCCGTACT
>JAFDEW010000035.1 GCA_019310125.1 Deltaproteobacteria bacterium
AGTGCAGTGAAAAAGATTAAATTCGTCGCCCCTTCCCTGGCCTGATCCCCGGCCATCTGAGCGATCATAATCGGTCCGCTCAGTGTTTTTGGGGAAATAGCTCCCTGCAAAATTTTTATGACACCCTTTAGGGTCAGGACGCTTATATGATAGGTCTGTATAATGCTCTCCCCAAGGGACTGAAACACATTCAAATCTTTTGAAACTCCGTCACCTGAAGCGGTAATTCCGATGACATACCGATCTACATCCTCGTTAAATATATTTTTAAATGTTTTCGATTCCGGGGTAATCGTTACAGTCCGTGTAGAATCACCTCGACGCACGGACACCGAAAGCGGCGTGCCTCTGCTTTCGGTAATAATCTTTGCCATTTCCTCCCAGGTTGATAATTCGACGCCATTTATGGATGTAATCAAGTCATTTTCTTTCAGACCTCCCCGGTATGCAGGCGTATCCTCCTGTACCTCTCCTATGGAAGGTTTTAATATAAACATGCCGGAAAGTTGAAAAATACCAAAGAATATTATTACCGCCAAAAGAAAATTAAAAAAAGGACCGGCAGCAACGATAAGTATCCTTTTCCAGACATTTTTGTGGGTAAATGAGATCGGAATGTCGGCGGGATCCAAATCGGCATCGGGTTGCTCGCCAACCATTTTAACATATCCGCCTAAGGGGATGGCGGAAATGATATAATCCGTAATGCCGATCTTTTTACCGATTAATCTGGGGCCAAAACCCAGTGAAAATTTTTCAACCCCCACACCGAATAACCTGGCGACCAAAAAATGACCCAGCTCATGAAAAAATATCAGTACGCCCAAAACAATGACTAATGCAAATATATTAATGCTCATTAGGGTAATAGTTCCTACTGGAAAATGAATGGTAACCGTTCACAGATTTTTTGAAATCACAAATTCCAAGTACCAAATTACAAACAAATCCCAAATCTCAAGCATCAAATCTCAAACAAATTTCAAATCTCAAACTCCAAATTCCAAACCGGTTCAAAAGCGATTGCTTTTTTTTGGGGATTTTGAATTTTGGTCATTGTGATTTGCTTGTTATTTGGGATTTGTTATTTGGAATTTTCACTAACTCAATTACTCTGTAGACGAATACGTAATTATAATATTATAGTTATATGTTTCCAAGAAATTCAAGGTAGTTCTATTATATCCTGTTGATCAAATTCCGGGCCTGCTCCCGGGCCCATCTGTCAGATTCGAGAATATCATCAAAGGCCGGATTTGTAACAAGAGTGTGTTTTTCCATTGTTTTACCAATAATTTCGGGTATTTTAACAAATGGGATACGCTGCTTTAAAAAAGCCTGAACCGACATCTCATTTGCGGCATTTAACACTGCCGGCAGTGTCCCTCCGGTTTGGCATGCCGTATACGCCAGATCAAGGCATGGAAATTTATTTAGATCAGGCCGCTCAAAAGTCAGCGCCCCGATTCCGACAAAATCAGGCAACGGCTGCTCCAGTGCAAGACGTTCGGGATACGACAGGGCATATGCAATTGCTCCCTTCATATCCGGAATCCCCAGCTGGGCCATTACCGCGCCGTCTTTAAAAGAAACCATGGAGTGGATCACGCTTTGGGGATGAATCAGAACTTCAATCCTTTCCTGTGAAACACCGAACAGACATTTTGCTTCTATAACCTCAAGCCCCTTGTTCATTAGGGTCGCCGAATCCACACTAACCTTTTTTCCCATCTGCCAGGTTGGATGGTTGAGTGCATCTTGAGGTTTAATTTTCGCAAATTCATTTTCAGGCCGGTTCAAAAACGGACCACCGGAAGCGGTGAGAAGGATTTTATCCAGATCCTGCCTGCGGTTGCCCGAAATACATTGAAAAATGGCGCTGTGTTCACTATCTATTGGAATTATTTTTACATGATTTTGTTTCGCTCTTTTTACAACGATTTCGCCGGCCATTACAAGGGTTTCCTTGTTTGCCAGGGCAATGTTTTTTCCCGCATCTATGGCAGCTATGGTCGGTATGAGTCCGGCCGATCCCACAACTGCGGTAACAACCATATCAACAGAATCATAGTTAGCCGCAGTCCTGTAGCCCTATTGTCCATACATAATTTCAACCTTTGGTCCTGACGAAAGCATGCGTTTTAATTCAATGGCACGGGTTTCATCAAAAACCACAGCGAGTTCAGGGGCGAATCTCTCTACCTGACGGGCCAATAACTTTGTATTATTTTTAGCTGCAAGCGCCCTTACGGTAAATCGCTCGGGAAACATTGCCACAATTTCAAGTGCATTGCACCCGATGGATCCCGTGGATCCAAGTATGGAAAGATTTTTCATTTTATAATATATATTCTTTAAAAAGATAAGCGACCGGAGCGGCAAAAAGCAACGCATCAATCCGATCCAGAAAACCACCATGACCGGGAAGCAATGAACCGGAATCCTTTATATTTGCGACTCTCTTCAGCTTAGATTCAAACAAATCGCCCACCTGTCCTGCAACACCGATGCAAAGGAAAAACAGGATGCTTAAGTTCCACTGCAACAGGGGGAAAAAAAAGATTTTGAACAAAGCACCCGAGCACACATTTGCGGCAAGTCCGCCAATAGAGCCCTCTATGGTTTTATTCGGACTTACGGCAGGGCAAAGCTTATGTCGCCCCAAATAAGACCCGGTGTAGAATGCGCCGGTATCCCCCGAAAAAACCACGAGTAATAGAAAAAAAATCCAGGAAATTCCGTCATTCCCATTTCGGATCATAACAAGATACGATAGAAACAAAGGTATATATATAACAGCCAGAAGCTGTTTGAGAACAATTCCCGACACGGACGCATCAAATTTAAACTTTGGAAGAGAAATCAGGGCGGAGACAATAAGATTTAACGCGATAAGGCCCAACATACTTTTGAATGAATTCATATATGCCGCCCAGATGATCGCCGGACCTAGGATAAAAGCTAACAGCTTAAAGCAAAATGGATTTGAGCGTTCGGTTTTGCCAACAATTATATGAAAAAATTCCCAAAGGGCGATGAGGCATACAAAGCCGATAACCCCGGCAAACATCAATGTCCCCCCGCTGGAAATTAGCAAAGCAAGAAGGGGAATGGCCGCAAAAGCTGTAATCCATCGTTTCAAGTGCATGTTGACTGGGTTGCCGGTTGCAAGTTATACAATCGCTTCGCGATTCTATGAAACGTCCGCCTTCGGCGGACTTTAAAAAGGGAAATTCCTATACAATTAAGTTACAAGTAAATTACTTCACTGAGTTTATACTGAGAAACAAGGTTCTCATCCCGTTATATAACAAGATAAAATTTCCCAAACATTAAAATAATAGAATACATTAACTTTAGGCATTTTAGATCACTTTAGGCATTTCTTTTAGTTGTGTGCCAACCTTGCCGAATCTCCGTTCACGTTGCTGGTAGTCTTTGAGAATTCGAAGGAATTCATTTTTTCCAAAATCGGGCCATAAGGTATCTGTAATATAAATTTCCGAGTAAGCGATCTGCCACAGGAGAAAATTGCTGATGCGCATTTCCCCGCTGGTTCTAATTAAAAGATCCGGGTCAGGCATTTGAGAGGTATACAAGTGTTCGGATATAATCTCAGGTGTTATAGAATCCGGATCCATACCACCATCTTTGACTTTAATTGCAATTTCTTTAACCATCTTGAGGATTTCCGACCGCCCGCCGTAGCTCAAGGCAAGATTTAGGGTCATGCCATCATTTTTTTTTGTTAATTCCATAACCTTATGTAATGCTTGCCGGACATTTTCCGGCAATCGTTCTATCTGTCCGATTGCATACAAACGGATATTGTTGTCCAGCATCTCTTTTTGTTCCGAGTCGAGAAATTTTTTAAGAAGGGTCATTAGAGCAATGACTTCGGATTTGGGGCGCTGCCAGTTTTCAGTGGAAAAAGCATACAGGGTCAGATAGGGAATTCCGATATTGCGGCAGGCTCGAACAATGGTTCGAACGGTTTGCGAGCCCTTTTCATGTCCTTGAATCCGATTTAAGAGCCGTTTTCTAGCCCACCGGCCATTACCGTCCATAATAATGGCAACATGTGAGGGTAACTTTGCAGGATCAAGATTATTGTAGCTGGAGGACGACGTATTAGAACTCAAGGATCTCTTTCTCTTTTTCTTTACAAACATCATCGATAAGCTTAATATGCTTATCTGTTATTTTCTGGACCTGGTCCTGAGCTTTAAAGGCATCATCTTCCGAAATATCACCATCCTTTTTCAATCCTTTTAACAGCTCGTTGGAATCACGTCTGATATTGCGAACGGCCACCCGATGCTCCTCGCTTTTTTTATATAGAGTCTTGACAAGCTCTTTTCTTCTATCTTCGGTAAGCGGAGGAATGGATATGCGTATGATCTTGCCATCGTTTGAAGGCGTTAACCCTAAGTCAGATTTCAATATCGCCTTTTCTATATCCTTGATTACGGAAACATCCCATGGCTGAATGCTAATAAGTCTGCTTTCAGGAACAGACAGAGATGCCATCTGATTAAGAGGCGTGGTTGTTCCGTAATATTCAACCCGGATTCCGTCAAGAATGGACAGGGAAGCACGTCCCGTCCGGATTCTTTTAAATTCATTTTTAAGAGAGTCTATGGACTTTACCATATTCTGAGTTGTTTCCTGATATATCGATTCAATCATGGATTTCTCCTATCAATGATTTTTGGTACCTTAAAAATGCTTAATTGGTTATCCGGGTTCCTATATCTTCTCCACATATAACTCTTTTTATATTTCCCTTGTTTGCCAAATTAAAAATAACAAGGGGAAGGTTATTATCCATAGCCAGAGAAATAGCCGTCATATCCATCACATGGAGCTGTTGTTCAATGACATGCATGTAATTGGTTTTTCTTATAAATTTAGCATTTTTATTGACATGTGGATCTGAATCGTAAAGGCCGTCAACCTTTGTTGCCTTTAAAAGGATATCGGCACGTATTTCCTGTGCCCTGAGCACCGCAGCAGTATCGGTGGTAAAGTAAGGATTACCGGTGCCCGCTGCAAATATCACCACCCGCCCTTTTTCAAGATGGCGGATAGCTCTCCGTACTATGAACGGTTCAGCCACCTCATGCATTGAAATGGCTGTTTGGACACGAGTCACAATTCCATTTCCTTCCAGAGCATCCTGTAACGCCAGACTGTTAATCACCGTGGCCAACATGCCCATGCGGTCTGCAGAAACTCTGTCTATGCCATATGAAGCGGCGGCAACTCCCCTGAAAATATTACCACCGCCCACAACTATGGCGATTTGAACGCCCAGGTCAAATGCCGAACGGATTTCTTCGGCCACATATCTTATGACATCAGGGCTTATTCCAAAACTCTGGTCGCCCATGAGCGCTTCACCGCTTAGCTTCAATAGAACCCTTTTAAATCGAGGCAATGTCAAATCCTATTCCTCACCTATTTTGAACCTTGCGAAACGTTTAATCGTAATGTTCTCGCCGATTTTTGCAACCATTTCATTTAAAAGATCTTCAATGGTTATATTGGAATCACGAACATAGTCCTGATTCATCAGGCAGTTTTCCTTGAAATATTTCTTCATCTTGCCGTCTACGATCTTGTCTGCTATTTGTTCAGGTTTGCCCATGTCCAGGACCTGTGCACGATAAATTTCTTTTTCTTTGTCAATGGTTTCTTTGGGGACATCTTCCGGCCGTATACTTACAGGATTGGTTGCTGTAATATGCATTGCAATATTTTTTGCAAATTCTTTAAAATCATCATTTTTTGCAACAAAATCAGTTTCGCAGTTAATTTCAACCAGAACACCAAGCTTGCTGTCCATATGAATATAAGACTCGATTATCCCTTCAGTCGTGGCCCTGCTGGCTCGTTTCGCCGCGGTAGCCAGGCCTTTTTTCCTTAGAAAATCGACCGCGTTGCTTATATCTCCATTGCACTCGGAAAGTGCCTCTTTACAATCCATGATTCCTGCTCCGGTCTTTTCACGGAGCTGTTTGACCGTTGCAGCACTAATTGTTGCCATCATTATTCTCCTGTCTCTTTAGCATCAGTTGTTTCTACCGGTTCCTGATTCTCATCGTCTTCAGGAAGTTTTGCATCATTTTCGTTTTCAGATGTTGTTCTTTTTATTATTTCTACAACAGGCCCTTTTGTGCCATCTGAAATAATCTTTCTTTCACCCGGTTTTAATTCCGCACTCACTGTCGCAACTTCAGATACTTCCTCCACTTCTTTGTCGGTTTCAGCCTGCTGTTTTTCAGCCAGACGCTCTTTACCTTCAATGCAAGCCTCAGCGATTCTGGATGTGATTAGCCGTATTGCACGGATGGCATCATCATTACCGGGTATGATATAGTCAATATCATCAGGATTACAATTGGTATCAACAATAGCAATAATCGGGATTCCCAGTCGTTTTCCCTCATGTACTGCGATGGCCTCGTTCTTGGGATCAACCACAAAAATAGCGCCGGGAAGATCATTCATGGTTCGTATTCCGCCAAGATTGTTGTCGAGTTTTACCCGTTCCTTTTCAAGCTTCAGCCTTTCTTTTTTGGGAAAAAGATTGATCGATCCGTCATTTGAAATTGTATTTAAATAGTTAAGACGTTCTATACTTTTTTTTATGGTTTGAAAATTTGTCAGCATCCCGCCCAGCCATCGGTTATGAACGTAAAACATTTCACATCGATTGGCTTCTTCATAGATGGCGTCCCGAGCCTGCTTTTTGGTGCCTACAAAAAGAACCATCTTGCCGCTGACAACGGTATCTATGACAAAATCATATACTCTCCTGAACATTCGAACCGTTTTCTGAAGGTCGATGATATAAATGCCGTTCCTGGCCCCAAAGATATATTGCTTCATCTTGGGGTTCCAGCGCTTTGTCTGATGACCAAAATGCACTCCGGATTCAAGCAGTTCTTTCATTGTAATATAAGCCATTATTTTCTCCTTTTTAAATGGTTTTTCCACCGCCGATATCACTCCTAAATCCGACCCCGCAATGCGGGGCACCGGGAAACAGGTCCAACGGCGTGCGAATTAATTAAACTTAAATCGAGCAATTTTTGATCGACTTAGGTTAAACAAATTTATCTAACAAATTAAATATCGATTCGCAACAATTTTTTATTCCTTTTTCTTTTTCATCCGGACGACACGATCATATCCACTATAATCTTTTGCGAATACCACATGTTCATAATTTCCACACTGATCGATAATACTCCGGACATCATTTTTCTGATCATGACCGATCTCCAGCAACAAGCTTCCCTCCGGGTTCAGATATCCATGAGCAGTATTGATAATATGTCTTAAACAAAAAAGTCCGTTTTTGTCACCGTCAAGGGCCGAAATCGGTTCATACTTGTAAATTTCAGGCATAAGACGCCCAATAACCTGAGTTGGAATGTAAGGCGGATTTGAGATGATCATATCAAATCGTTTTTTTTGCCAGTTTAAGGGTGTAAACCAGTCCGCACAAAAAAAACTAACGGCGGTATCCAGTCCATGGCGCTTTGAATTTTGTCTGGCCAGCCTGATGGCTTTAACGGAACGGTCAGATGCAAAATAAATATGTTTAGGTTGCATGGATGCAATGGCGAGAATTACGGCCCCGGATCCTGTGCCGAGCTCTAATATACTTTTTGGAGACGGGTTAATATCAGAAGCGTTGTCCTGGGGCAAAAGACTCAGTGCGGCTTCAACCAGGCACTCGGTCTCAGGCCTAGGAATCAAGACATCTTTCGTGACGGCAAAATCCATGGACCAGAATTCTTTGACACCCACAATATATGCAACCGGTTCCCGCTCAATCCTCCGTTTTATTAACACTTTAAATTTTGAAAGCTCATTTATGCAAAGCGGCTGGTCGTATCGTAAATACAGATCGATTCTTTTTAATTTTAAGACATGTGCGAGAAGTATTTCTGCTGAAGATCTTGGGCTGTCTATATCGCGGGATTTAAAATAAGAAGTGGTCCATTCGAGAAGTTTTATTATGGTCCATTCAGGATCCCTGGACTTTGGCTGATTCATCATTCTGTAATGCCTGGGTCTGATAAAAAGTGGCAAGCTTTTCTATGATTTCGTCTAGTTCCCCCTGCATAATGTTTTCAAGCCTGTAAAGGGTAAGTCCGATCCGGTGATCGGTAACTCTTCCCTGGGGAAAGTTATACGTTCTGATTCTTCCGCTTCTGTCTCCGTTTCCTATCTGGCTTTTCCGCTCTTTGGATCTTTTTTCATCCTGTGCCATGATCATACGATCAAGAATACGGGCACGCAGGACTTTCATGCCCTTGTTCTTGTTTTTCAACTGGGATTTTTCATCCTGGCAGGTTACCACTATGCCTGTGGGCAGATGGGTGATACGTACCGCTGAATCGGTTGTATTTACACTTTGACCTCCCGGGCCGGTTGATCGGAACACATCGACTTTAATCTCACTGGGATCAATATGGAGTTCGACATCCTCGGCTTCCGGCAAAACCGCAACCGTCACTGCAGAGGTATGTATCCGTCCTTGAGCTTCGGTTTCCGGAACCCGCTGGACACGATGTATGCCGCTTTCATATTTAAGACGGCTGTATGCCCCCTTGCCGTGGATCATGACGATGATCTCTTTTAAACCGCCAACACCTGTTGGATGATGGGTCATGACCTCGACTTTCCAATTTTTGTTTTCAGTATACCGGGTGTACATTCTGAAAAGATCACTTGCAAACAGCCCGGCCTCTTCGCCGCCGGTTCCCGCTCTTATTTCAACAATAACATTCTTATTATCATTAGGATCCTTGGGCAAAAGGAGATTTTTAAGATCGTTTTCGAGGTTCTCTTTGCTAAGAGTAAGGGCTCCGACTTCATTGCGGGCCATCTCTTTTATATCCGGGTCCTTGTCTTTTAAAAGCTCCATACTGTCATTAAGCTCTTCTAAGATCCGCCTATACTTTCTAAAAACCGATACAATTTTGTTTAACTCGGAATGTTCCCGGCTATACCTCTGGTATGCATTCCGATCCTGGACAATCCCGGGATCGCTCAAACGCTTTTCGACTTCTATGAATCGATTTTCAACACCTGTCAATTTATCAAACATTTATCTTATTCGGATCGTTCCATTAAAAAAAGTGACGCCCAAAAATAAACGGCCCATCACCTGTTGCATAGGGTTATCAGGACTGAGCCGTATCGGTGAATGGGCGGTTTATTGGTTCTGAAATTTTTCATATTTCTTGCGGAAACGCTCAATTCGTCCGGCGGTATCCACAAGTTTCTGTTTGCCTGTAAAAAAAGGATGGCATTTTGAGCAGATTTCAACACGGATATCCGATTTTGTCGAACCCACCTCCAATTCATTTCCGCATGCGCACCTTATGGCTGTTTTTTTATACTCGGGATGAATATCCTTTTTCATATATTCTCAACCTCCTGTTTTATTACGTATTCATTGAATTCAGAAACTCTTGATTATTCTTTGTTCCATTCATTTTATCGAGCAAAAATTCCAAGCTATCAACCGGATTTAAGGAAGATAGCAGTTTTCTTAAAATCCAGACACGCGTCAGGGTTTCCTTATCCAGAAGGAGCTCTTCCTTGCGAGTCCCCGATTTCTTGATATCAAATGCAGGGAACACCCGTTTATCGGCAAGCCTTCGATCCAGCTGAATTTCCATATTGCCGGTACCCTTGAACTCTTCAAAAATCACTTCGTCCATACGGCTTCCGGTATCAACCAGGGCGGTTGCGATAATGGTGAGGCTTCCCCCCTCTTCAATGTTTCTGGCGCCGCCGAAAAAACGTTTTGGGCGTTGAAGTGCATTTGAATCAACGCCTCCGGAAAGTATCTTTCCGCTTGGGGGGATAACGGAATTGTATGCCCGGGCGAGCCGGGTGATACTATCCAGAAGGATAACCACATCTTTTTTATGTTCCACCAGACGCTTGGACTTCTCAATAACCATTTCGGCAACCTGAACATGCCGTTCTGCAGGCTCGTCAAACGTTGAACTGATCACTTCGCCGTTCACGGATCGCATCATGTCCGTGACCTCTTCGGGCCGCTCGTCGATAAGCAGTACAAACAAAACAATATCTTTATGATTTGTGCTGATACTGTTGGCAATGGCCTGCAAGAGCATTGTCTTGCCGGACCTGGGGGGTGAGACAATCAAACCTCTTTGGCCAAAACCGATGGGAGTCAAAAGATCCATTATCCTCGTGGAGTAATTATCGGAATCGCATTCGAGCAGTATCTTTTTTTCAGGATAAAGGGGCGTCAGATTGTCAAAAAGAATTTTTTCCCTGGAAACCTCGGGATCTTCATAGTTAACCGCCTCGACCTTTAACAGAGCAAAATAACGTTCCGTCTCCTTGGGTTGACGAATCTGTCCGGACACCGTATCCCCGGTTCTTAAATTGAAACGGCGTATCTGCGAAGGCGACACATAAATATCATCCGGCCCCGGCAGGTAATTGTAATTCGGCGCCCGCAGAAATCCGAATCCGTCCGGCAGTATTTCGAGCGTCCCTTCCCCGAATATTAAACCGGTCTTTTCAATCTCTGCTTGTAACAGGGCAAAAATAAGATCTTGTTTTCTCATCCCCGCAGCCCCATCAATCTTGAAATCTTTGGCCATAAGGGCTAACTCACTGATTTTCTTTTCTTTAAGTTGAACAATGTTCATGATAACGGGATTCCTTTTTGAGAGCGGCCGGGCCGCATTCTGTAACAACTTGAAATAATTTTATAAATTATCAACCGGATCCATATCGGCTTCTATGGAAGAATATAAATTCAGTGAATTAATAGCGAAAAATTAGACATTCTCTCCAAATGGTGGGATCCAAACGGGAGTGTTCTTATAAAGTATCTTATTAGTATCTTATTAGAAAACTTAAAACATGGTGTCTTGGCTGTCAAGAACTTTCGATCCTTTTTCCGTATTTTTTAAATATTTTTCATAAAACCGATCTACGGAGCTTATAAGTTGCTCAGTTGAACCGTTATTCGATAATACAAATCCTCCACGTTTCACCTTTTCTTGATCCGGCATCTGAACATTTAAAAGTTCTTCAGCATCTTCACGGAAGACGTTATCGCGGTCCATCAGCCTTTTAACCCGCAGTTTAGGGTCAGCACTGACTATAACGACGATATCGAACTGTTTTTCAATGCCGAGTTCAAAAAGAAGGGGAATTTCTACCGCTACCACACGATCACCGTTCTTTTCCGCTTGAGCCATCTTTCGCTGCATGAGCTTGGTTATTTCCGGATGTATGAATTGCTCCAGAGAACGCCGGGCAACACCATCGTTTACAATAATACGTCTTAGCATTTGACGATTCAGTTTGCCGTCGCTTAACACTACCTTTTCACCAAAATAGTTTAAGATTTTCTTATGAGCCGTGGAGCCCGGAGCCACAGCCTCCCTTGCAAGTGTATCGGAACTAATAATTGTTATACCCAACTCTTTCAATCGGTTGCAAACAGAACTCTTGCCGGATCCGGCCCCTCCGGTAACCGCAACTTTAAACACTTTTTTTATGGTTTTGACCATATGCTATCCGTAGGCGTTCACGGGTTCAAAGGTTCAGGGGTTCAAGGTTCCATTCTTGTCCCCGGACTGCATTTGGGATGCGTATTTACGAGAAAAGCGTCAGTTTCGTCAGTGCTAATCCAAAATTTGAAGCTAAATTGGTAATTACTTGGGAAAATGAACATTTGTAACAAGGACTTCGGATCTTCAATGCCTTCTTTGTCCTTAACCCTGAACGTTGAACCCTGAACCTGTGAACGGTTACTGGTATGCCAATAGACACAACCTGGAAATAGTGATATAAATACAAGTACGGACCTCGTCATTCAGCTTGGAAAAATAATCGTTACTCCTTAATTTTCGGGGGATTGCATGAAAATTAGACACTGGCCCTCAGGTTTCGGGTGTCAGGTGTCAGTAGTGAAAAAGCGAGAGCCAGCCTGAAACCTGACACCTGAAACCTATGCTTCGAGAAGGCTTCACCACGCCCGATAATGTCCAAAAAAAAAGACCTAATATTTATATCATGTTACGAGATCTGAAGTTATGATAATCAAAAAAAAATGTAAGGTCAAGAAAAGTAAAGAAATCAATGATTCGTTTTAATTCAAATATTTTTTCTCAGATAAAAGGCGCATATATCATCGGGGGCTCGATCAGGGATTTGCTTCTGGATCGAATTCCAACCGACTATGATATTGCCGTCACGGGAGATCTAAAAAAAAATGCGGAAAAGATCGCCAAAAACATATCGGGGCGCCTGTTTAAAATGGGTAAACCGGGTCAGATGATCATTCGGGTGGTATCCAATGATAATATTATTGATATCAACTCGTTAAACGGCTCTTTCATAGAAGACGACCTTAGAAAAAGGGATTTTACCATCAACGCCATGGCATATGATCTTTCTTCGGGAGAAATTATCGACTGCCTGGGGGGGCTTGGGGATCTGGTGAATAAAAAAATTCGTATGGTTTCGGCAGATGTTTTTAAAAAAGATCCGATCCGTTTGATACGGGCCTATAGAATCGGTGCATGCTTGAATTTCCAAATCGAATCACAGACTGCTTCCAGTATAAATGCTGACGCAAAACTGATAGAAAATTCAGCGGGTGAACGCATACGGAGCGAAATTTTCAAATTACTGGGCACGCCAAAATCCTATCATTATCTCTCCCAAATGGATGATGCCGGTCTTTTAACCGCCATCTTTCCCGATCTTGACCGGTTAAAAGAATGCCTTCAAAACAACCATCATATGTATGACGTGTTTGAACATACCATGAAAGCTTATCAGCATCTTGAAACCATACTCAACGATCCGGCCAAGACTCTGCCGGATACTTCCATCCGGATCCGGCAATACCTTGATGAAGAAAAAACCGTGCTCCTTAAATATGCAATTTTGCTGCATGACATTGGAAAGCCCTGGGCCAAAACCATAGACAGCAGGGGAAAAATCCATTTCTATGGTCATCCCCGAAAAAGTGCGGATCTGGCTCAAAAAGTCAGCCAAAAGCTGAAATTTTCCAATTTTGAAAAGCGGTTTGTCGATTTTATTATCCGCAATCATTTAAATCCGCTTTTTCTTTTTACGGCCATGCAGAAAAAAACGTTAACCCATAAAGGGGTCACCCGTTTTTTTATAAAATGCGGAGACAACGCGCCTGCCCTGCTGTTACATACCCTTGCGGATACCCTGGCAAAACGAGACACAACCGATCAAGCAAACAAGGCCTTCATATGCTTTGTAACAGACATGATTCGCAATTTTTTTTGTGATTATAACTGTAAAATCAAAGAACCGCCGCTGATTACAGGCCGTGACCTTATACATGAATTCGGGCTTATTCCTTCACCGCTATTCAAAACAATTCTAAACCTTGTGCAGGAAGAAAGATTAACAGGTACAATTAAAAGCAGGACAGAGGCTTTGGCACGGGTAAGGGATTATCTAAATAGCAAAGCTTGACGGTTTCGTAAAAAGTCCAACTTCTGCGTTGTGCTGCATTTCGCAATCATTCAACGTACGAAAAGTACGCCTCATGATTACAAAATTTGCACGCCTTTTTATCCCGAGAGAAACCGACTGACTGTTTGAAGGGCGTTAGCACGCGTTCGTCCGAGCCGAATATAATTATGACTTAAAAAATCCATGGAATAATTTAGCGGCGAATTGTTCTTAACACCTCCGGCGCGGCTCGGGCTTACGGGTGCTTAAGCACAAGTTTCAGTCGGTTGGAAAGAGATACATGCCGTCGTGGAGCGTTCTCCCTGTATAGGGATTCAAATGCGTTTGCCCTGCCAAGCTTAGAGACCTTTGCAAAACGGGTTATTTGGCACAGAGGCTTCAATTCGTTGTTCTATGTATGCTTCCCCATAACCCTGCCGGCATGAATAGAACAGCAAAGATGAGCACCGCTCCATACAAAAACTCGTGGCCCGCCGGAATCAGAGGGTGAAAAATGAACTGATCCAAAGGATAAATAATTAGCGCAGCCAGAGCAGGTCCTATAATGGTGAACCGGCCCCCGCAAATAGCAAAGATCATGGGTATGGCGGAGAAATGAAGCCCATAAACCAGGGCCGGGTTGATATATCCGACCAGATGTGCATAACAGGCACCGCTGATTCCGGTGAAAAAGGCGCTGAGCAGCATAGAGAGCATCCGAAGGCTGTTCGCCTGAATGCCGACGGCTTGGGAAGCGATTTCCTCTTCACGGATGGCCTGAAGTGCCAGACCAAGATTGGAACGAAATATAAACCCCACCAGGGCCAGCAATACCAGAAAATAAATAATCATAAGATAATAAGAGGCCGTGATACTAGAACCGAAATTTATATGCCATGGACCCAGCTTCAGTGAGGGAAATCCCGGCACCCCTACCAGTCCGAGGGAGCCTCGGGTCAGTTCATCCCAGTTATCCGTAATAACTCTGGGAAGTTCTATAAAGGCCAAAGTTGCCAAGGCAAAATAAGCACCTCTTAAGCGCATGCAGATCAGACCCATAATAAAACCCAGACCCGTGGCGATAAATCCGGCTAAGGGAATGGTGATCCAGAGAGATACACCCAAATTCAGACTTAAAAGGGCTGAAGCATAGGCGCCGGAACCGAAAAAAGCGGCGTGGCCAAGGGAAATCGAACCGCTTACGCCCAAAATATTCCAGGCAAGTGCCAGGGTAGCCAGGAGCAGGGCATGGATAACTACCTGAAGAATATAATCATTGTGCCGAACCAGAACCGGAAGCAACAACAAGAGGAATAAGGCCGTCCAAAGACCCACGGTATATGTTTTTGAATCCTTATTC
>JAFDEW010000258.1 GCA_019310125.1 Deltaproteobacteria bacterium
AGGACGAGGGACGAAAGAATAAGGAAGAGGGAAGAAGGTGAGAGGTTAAGAAGGTGAGAGGGCAGAAATTAGAAAAGAGAAAAGAGGATAGAGGAGAGGACGAAGGAAGAAAGTAAGAAGGTTGGAGGTTGGAGGCAGGACGAAGAACGAAGGAAGATGGACGAGAGGAGATGGACGAAAGGCCAGAAGCGCTGTGGCGTCCATCATCCAAGCGAAGCGGTCTTCCCTCTTCCATCGGTCATAAAAGCGAAGCGACGCCTTCAATCATCAATCAACAATCATAAATCATAAATCCAAAAACTATGACGCTTTATTCCGTTATCTTTTATGCACTGGCAGCTTTGATTCTCGTGTCCACGGGTTTGGCCATTACCCGGCGCAATCTGGTGCATGCGGTGGTTTACCTGATCATCTCCTTTTTCGGGAGTGCCATGCTGTTTTATCTTCTGGGAGCTCCCCTTTTAGCGGCGCTGGAGGTGATCATTTACGCCGGGGCCATTATGGTTTTATTCCTTTTTATCATTATGATGTTAAAGGTGGAGGGGTTCGAAGAACCGTTTTTTCCCATTCGTCAATGGATCCCCGCCGTTGGAATGTGCCTTGTATTTATTGCCGCAGGCACTCTGATGATCATGGGCGACCTGGACAGCCGGATTCCCCTGAAAGCGGCCGTAGCCGAACCCGTGTTCTTCGGACACTATCTTTTCCGAAAACACTGGCTGGCTATAGAGATCGTTTCTTTGCTTCTGCTTGTCGCGGTGGTCGCTGTTCTGTATCTGGGAAAGAATAGAGATAGTTACAAGTGAGCTAAAGTTGAAAGTGAACTAAAGTTAAGGAATTTTAGGCCAATTATATTTTTAATGACAGCGCGTTAGCGCTACTTTAACTTTAGGCACTTTAGATCACTTCAAACTTTAGGCACTTATGAGAAGGCTTTGGTATCATTTCCATTAGTAATGGATATGTCGAGTATCTAATTTGCTTATTAGTAAAAATGAACGAGGACCGATGATGATTGTTCCTTACAGCCATGTTATTCTGTTGGCCGGAATCCTTTTTTTGATGGGGATGTTTTGTGCGGTGACACGGCGGAACCTGATCATGATTCTTCTGGGCCTGGAAATTATGTTAAATTCCGCAGCCGTCGCCTTTATCGGCGCAGCCTTGCGCTGGCAGCACCTGGAAGGACAGGCCATTGCGATTTTCATACTGGCCGTCGCCGCGGCCGAAGTTTCCGTGGGGTTGGCATTGATTGTCTGTGCGTATAAACGAAAGGGGTCTGTTGATCCCGAAGCCTATAACTGACAGGCAAGAAGGATATAGGAAAGAGGCAAAGGACCAGAGATCAGAGGTCCGAGGTCGGAGGACGGAAGATCAGAAGGTAAGAAGATAAGAAGGTAGGAGGCATGCGCTGCGTGAGCGATATCTTCAATAATCAATCCAAAAGCAGAAGTCAGAAGGCAGAAGTCGGAGGTCGGAGGACGGAAGATAAGAAGATAAGAAGATAAGAATGTAGGAGGCATGCGCTGCGCGAGCGACATCTTCAATCAACAATCACAAATCATCAATCCAAAAGCAGAGGTTGGAAATTAGGAAAGAGGAAAGAGAAGAGAGGATAGAGGAGAGGACGAAGGAAGAAAGGGAGAAGGTGAAGAGCAAGAAAGTGGGAAGGTAAGAAGGTTGGCATATCTTAACGCCTCCGATCTTCTGATTTTCTAACCTTCTTAACCTCCTGTTTTACGCGATCTTCTCATCTTCTAATTACATTTGCGTTAATTTGCGGTTATCTATTTTCTAAAAAGCGGAACATTATGACTTTGACACTGATGAAAGATTGGACCTTTATAACGGCCGCTATGACGGTGTTGCTTCCCTTTGGCGCCTTTGTATTGATCATGCTCTTTACCCGAAAAAGAGCGCGGCTTTCTGCCGGTCTTTCCATCGGGGCCGTTACCGGTTCTTTGGCCGGCGCTGTTTTCCTGCTGGTCCGATACCGGCACTTGAAAACGTCTATCCAGTATGCCGGGCAATGGCTGGTATCCGGTGACATCACCGTTCCAATCGGTTTTCTTCTGGATCCGCTAAGCCTCTTGATGCTTACCATTGTGAGCGCAATCTGTTTTCTCGTTCAGATCTATTCCCTTGGCTACATGGCCGGAGACAGGGGGTTCTCCCGTTATTACGCATTCATGTCGCTTTTTGCCTGGGCCATGATCAGTTTGACCCTGTCAGTTTCCATGCTCCAGTTATATGTCTTTTGGGAACTGGTGGGCCTGTCCTCTTATTTGCTCATCGGTTTCTGGTACGAAAAATTCAGTGCCAGCGAGGCGGGGAAAAAAGCATTTGTCATGACCCGATTCGGTGATGTGGCTTTTTTGCTCGGTCTTTTGCTGGTGTTAATGAATTTGGGGAATCTGGATATCTTAAAAATGAACAGTCCCATGGTGGCGGTGCACATGGCACCGGGACTGATCACGCTTTCGGCGCTTTTGATTTTTGGCGGGATCGTTGGCAAAAGCGCCCAGTTTCCTTTGCTGACCTGGCTGCCGGATGCCATGGAAGGTCCCACGCCGGTCAGCGCGCTGTTGCACTCGGCCACCATGGTGGCCGCAGGTGTTTTTCTGTTTGCACGTCTTTTCCCTTTTTTCAGCCATTCCCCCACAGCCATGACCGTCTGTCTCGCCATCGGTACCATCAGTATGCTTCTATCCTCCACCATGGCCATGGTCAGCCGGGACATCAAACAGGTCTGGGCGTATTCCACCATCAGTCAGCTGGGATTCATGATTATGGGGTTGGCCGCAGGAGGTTATGTTGCCGGAGTGTTTCACCTGACCACCCATGCCGGATTCAAGGCCTTGCTGTTCCTTTGCTCCGGGGTTTTTATCCATACCTATAAAAGTAATGACATGTTTGAAATCGGGAGGCAGGGAGGCCGTGGTTTGAAAATTCCCATGATCTGCATGGTTGTCGCCGCCGCCGCTTTGTCTGGGTTGCCGCCGTTTTCCGGATTTTTCAGCAAGGAATTGATTTTGGCACAATTGGCGGGTTTGAATAACCCCATATGGCTGGCAGCCGGACTGATGGGTGTATTTTTAACCGCTTATTATGCATTCCGGCTGATCTTTATCATCCTTTTTCCGAAAACAAATGTTGATGAAAAAGCAGGGGAAAATATTGCATCCAAGCATAATCATAAAGAGGGACACCTTCATTACCGAATGATGGCCTGGCCGCTGATCATCCTGGCGGCCATCACCCTGGTACTGGGTTTTTGCCAAAAGATGCTCCAGCTTTTTCTCACCGGCCGCCCTGCGGGCATGGAAGAGATCGCTGGAAATCACCATGCATGGCTGTTATATGCAGCCTTGGGTTTGGCCGTGATCGGGCTCATTCTGGCCTGGATGGAATTTGGCCGCAGAAAAGCCGGCCAAATCGGTTTTGCCGAGCGGATTCCGGCGGTAAAATCACTGTTTCTCGAGCGGTGGTACATTGACCGGATGTATCGATGGCTTTTGGACGTCGTTATTTACCGGGGGGTATCCAATATATGCACAAAAAATGACAACCAGGTCATAGACGGGAGCATCCACGCGGTGAGCAAAGGTGTCGTAAGAAGCGGCCGGATGCTTTCCGACCTGCATCTTTCGATGATTCAGTATAAATTGATGACGATGTTTGTGGTCATCCTTTTTTTGGCACTATACTTTTTTCTATAGGGTTATATTCAGATGAACATGGCATATGCTGATTTTCCGTATCTGTCCTCGATCCTGCTCAGTTGTGTGGGAGGGCTTTTGATCATCCTTTTTATTCCTGGAGATAAAAAGGACACCATTAAGCAGGTCAGCGCCGTCTGTTCCGGGATCACCTTGCTGATATCCGTTTATCTGTTCTTTGCCTATGACAAGAGTCAGGGGGGGCTCCAGTTCGTGGAAAAAATTCCATGGATTCCGTCCCTGGGAATCACCTATTTCAACGGTGCCGACGGCTTTGGTCTGCCCATGCTGCTTTTGACCGGAATTGTTTTTTTTACCGGCGTGCTCACCATGTGGGAGCTTCAGACCCGGGTCAAGGAGTTTTTCGCACTGGTTTTTCTTCTGGTCACCGGTGTCTTCGGACTTTTCATGAGCATGGACCTTTTCTTTATTTTCATCTGGTATGATGTGTCCCTTTTTCCCATGTATCTGCTCATTGCGGTGTGGGGCAGCACGCGCAAGGAATACGCGGCCATGAAGCTGACCCTGTATCTTTTGGCCGGCAGCGCCCTGATCCTTCCGGCCATTATTTATCTCGTGGTCAAATCGGGATTCAATACATTC
>JAFDEW010000036.1 GCA_019310125.1 Deltaproteobacteria bacterium
CCGGTTTTGAATTTGTGATTTGTAATTTGAGATTTATTTGTAATTTGGTGCTTGGAATTTGTGATTTTAGACACAAAACTCCAAGGCAGAGCCATCTATCTCTGACTCCCGCAAAGCGGGACAGGCTTGGCCCATCGAAGATCCCGCATTGCGGGGAAGGACCAGGTTTTTCAGGGCAAAATAAATTTTTAAAGGCTGGTTTCGTGTACACAAACCCATTTAACTATCTGTTAACAGTCAATCCATATCGGTGTTGTCGTCAATTTGTTGAAATTGAAGGAAACCGTCGCTATATTGCTCTGTGGGTTCTTTTTTTAGTTGCGTTGATGATACCCTTAATTTCCTGTCAAAGTCCCCGTCAGAACCTTTCACAGCCCGCCGAAAATTCACCTCAACCTGAAATTTTGATGATACCGCGTTGGTATGCTGAACAGCCGAAAGTGAATGATTGCCAGATTGCCTATGGCTACAGCGGAATATATCTTGACGCAAAACGTCAGAAAGAAGCGCTTGTGCAAAGCGGTGCGGCGAATATGGCGAAAAACCATAACGTTTTGATTAAAGCGGCATGGGCCGGGACACAAACTCACAGCCAAAGTTTGACCGCATCCTATGTGATAGAAGAAGCATGGCAGGATCAAGCATCGCAACTGGCCAAAGATCTGCAGATCGTCCGTGAATATCGATTGGGAAATGGAATTATCGCACTTTGTGCAATTTGTCCGGACGAATCATCGCTCCAGAAGCTGATGAATCAGGTGGATGACAGTCTGGTCAACATAAGCTCTGATGAGCCTCCTGAATGGGTAAAAGAACCAAAATTACAATCTGAATATGTATATGGGATCGGCGCTGCTCCAAGTTATATTAAACCGGGTGAGGCCTGGCAGGAAGCCGAGCGTCAGGCCAGAGCCGATCTGGCCTTTAAGCTTGCGGCCCAATACAATGTCCTTCAAAAAACAAGTTCTAAAAATATTGGCTCAAGGTTTCAAAACCTTTCTGAGACCACGGCTGAAGTTGTTCTAACAGGTGTCACCATTTTCCGGCATGCCTATAGCCATGGGGGAAAATGTTTTTATGTCCTGGCTCGAATGCCGACGCCGGCACACTAGTCACTGCCGATAACTGAACAAATTTGCAGGTATCGATGTGGTTGCTGCGAGTCTAAATCGATTAAGATTGACTGGTTATGGTATGAAATCTTTCTGCAAAGTAATTCTGATATTTGTATTCGCATTATCCCTCTGTTCTTCGCTGTTCTCCTGCCGCGGCGGGTTGAGTGAGAAAATAGATCGCGTTCAGGGGACACTTGAGCATAAAATTCCTGCCGAAAATCTTTTTGTTGCCGCCGATTATAATAAAGATCGGCCGCTATCTATAGCCATCCTTCCTTTTGAAAATCTAACCCAAGAAAAGGAAGCATCCGATCTTCTGCAAAGGCTGTTTTACAATAATTTCAGTTCCCTGGCCTATCAGGATATTGAACTTGGCCACATAAATGCCAACCTGCAAAATTTTAACCCCCAAAATATTTTTGAAAATATCGACCCTACGAAAACCGGAGAACTCCTTGCCTCCGACGCGCTGATCATTGGCCGGATAACGGAATTTGAATCTTATTATGCAGGGGTTTACTCTTCTTTTACCGTTGCGGTTGAGGTTAAAATGATCGATGCAGAAACCCGGCGGGTGTTGTGGTCGGTAAAACATAAGGAGATTCAAAGAAGCGGCAGCATTCCGACAACTCCCATTGGGGCCATTATTGCGGCGGCTTCCAATGCACTTGATCTGTCCAGGTACCATATTATCACCGCAATCAATAAGCTTTGCCAAGCTGCGGTGGAGACGATTCCGCCTTCTGCTAACCTTAAGGGCAAATCCTTCCCGAAAATATCCAACCTGGTCCATAACGGCATGAACCGAACTCTTGGAAAAGGAGAGCGCCTGCAGGTTGGGATCGAAGGCACTGCCGGGTTAAACGCCACGTTTCGCATTGCACCCTGGGAAACTGTTGTTGAAATGCAAGAAAAAACTCCGGGAACGTATATCGGCTCCTATCTTGTCCGGAATAAAGATACCATCAGCGACGGAGTGATTGTAGTTCGTCTGTCAGACGAATGGAATAATGTTTGCAGATGGGAAGACACTCTGGGGTTCGTAACTATCGACGGAGTTCCCCCGGACTCCCCTACGGGTCTGCAAACCATAGCGGGCAGCCAAAAAATACTTCTTCGCTGGAACAAATCCACGGCCACGGATGTGGCAGGTTACAGCATATGGCGGAGCATAACTCCGCTTTCCGGATATAAAAAAATTCATACCACTGAATTTACACGTTTTGAAGATAAAGACCTAAAAAATTATTCCACTTATTTTTACCGGGTCATCGCGGCCGACCGGGCCGGCAACAAAAGCCAGACAATTGTAGGTATTCCGGCCACCCCTGTGCCGCCGGGTCCGACACCGGTTCAAGGAACTCTTGCTGAGGATTCGGTCTGGCATTCCGGCGCCAATCCCTACTGTCTGGAAGGCGATGTCATTGTCCCGGCAGGTTCCGTACTTACCATCAATCCGGGAGTAATGGTCACGGCAGGTGCAAAGTCCCGTTTAATTATCCGGGGAACATTGGATGTTAGGGGAGAGGAAAATGCGCCGGTGCTTTTTTTAGCAGCGGATAAAAATCAAAACTGGGGCGGAATCATTTTCGAAAGGTCTTCGGAAAAGTGCCGGCTGTCTCATTTTGAACTGAACGGTTCCGAGATTGGCTTTCAAATTATCGAAAGCTCTCCGGAAATAGCGGGGGGTACGGTGAAAGAGTGCATTACCGGCATACGAATTAAAGGGAGCACTTCAGATCCGGTTCTGGATGATCTGACCATTTACCGAAACAAAACCAATGGAATCGAGGTTTCGGATATGGCTAAGGCGCGCATCACAAGGTGCCGGATCGCCTATAACTCAGATACGGGTATAAAACTTGTCCGCTCTGCGGCCAAAGTGCTTAAAAATGACATCAGCTATAACCAAAATGGTATTTTTTTGGATCAGGCTCCCGCACTGATCGGTGGGAACCGGATCATTGATAACTTAAAGAATGGAATCGTATCAAAGAATATGGACCTTTCATCATTGAAAATCGATTTGAACTATTTTGGCAATCCCCGAGATGTTCGTATTTTCAGTTCGCATCCGGGCCATAAAACAGCCCGTATCATCGTTCTGACTTCGGAGGATTATCGAGGTCAGAATCAGAAGGTCTCAATTTCCCCGTTTCCTGAATCCGAATCGGAAAATGAAAGAAACTTGATCATTGCTACCCGTGTGGCGGAAACCTCTGCTTCGAGAACAGCCAAAACCGCAACAGGCGAACAAAAATCCATCGCAACTCAGCCGGATATCCATGCAGCCGACACGAAATCTGCTCTGGATGCCTTTATCCAGGGGGTCTCGGCAGCACGGAAAAAGGATTACCCCAAAGCAATACGACTTTTGAACATCGCAAAAAAAGAGAAATCCCGTGAGGCCGAAGCACGCTTCTGGCTTGGATTTTGTTATCTCGAAACCGGCCTGCTGAAAAAGGCTATTTTCAACTATAACCAGGCCACGAAACTGGATCCTGATAACTCACAATATCTTTTACATTTGGGCTCTGCTTTCTATCTGTCCGGTCGGGCCTCAGAGGCGGAAATCATATATAAAGAGGTTCTGCATCGTGAGCCGGACAATAAAGATGCCCGGCAGTTTCTAAACCTGCTTCACGAAAATCAGAAAAATAGTAGAAAATAATGGGTTTCAAAGGGCTAACCCGTTACGAATCGTACAGGGGAGCATTACCGATTTGTTAAAATGGTTTTTACCCATTAACTTATCCATTTTTTTTAGTGAAAGCTTTGCAATCAGGTGTCAGGTTTCAGGTGTCAGGAGTAAGAAACGAATTAGCTGATACCTGAAACCTGACACCTGAAACCAAAAAAGTCTTGGATAGCAATTAACAAACTGGTAATGCACCCAGTAAGATTGATATAACGATTAAACGATTATATGAAAATAGACAATATAAGTGTATATCCGATTTTACTTCCCTTTTCATCCGAGTTCTCTCACTCTCTGAGAAAAAGAAATTCAGTCAAAAACATCATTGTTCAAGTGGTTGCCCAACAGGGTAACATCAAAGGATATGGTGAAGGCGCTCCCAGGTCTTTTGTAACTGGAGAGTCTCAGGAAAGCGCAGCTCGAAGTATATCCCGTTTTATTACGCATGATAATTTCCCCTGGGAGTTGAACCACGTTTCCCAGATATGGAATTTTGTTGACGGCCTTATCCATGGAAAAGCTCACAACGCTGCTGTTTGTGCCTTGGAAACAGCGCTGCTGGATGCCTTGGGCAAAAGCCAGGGCAGAAACATCATAGATTATTTTCCCAAAGATTTTATGACAAACAAGGTTTATTATGGCGCTGCACTTCCGCTCGCCGGCAAACAAAGAATTGTTGAAATATGTCAGCTGATCAAAAAAATGAAAGTGACAAAGCTGAAACTGAAACTGGGCAAAGATCTATCCCAAAACAAAGAAATCCTCGAATCGAAGCTGTTCGCACGATGTTTGGAAAAGATTGCGATATTAAAGTTGATATAAACTGTGTCTGGAATTATGCTCTGGCCTTAAAACACGTACCTTTGATAAAAGACTACGAAATTAAGGTTATTGAACAGCCTATGAGGCCGAGTCACCCGGAAACCGCCGATTTTGCAGACCTTATGCATAAAACCGGTGTGGTCCTGATGGCCGATGAGTCGGCATGCTCTTTAGAGGATATGAAAAAGATTGCCGAGGATGGCTACTATAAAATGATCAACGTTAGATTGTCTAAATGCGGAGGGTTCGGAAATTCATTAAAGATTATCGAGTATTTAAGGTGCAACGGAATTTCTTTCCAGATCGGATGCCACCTGGGTGAGTCCGGCATTCTTTCCGCCGCCGGCAGGATTTTATGCCTTCTTTGCCGTGATGCCGTATATTGTGACGGTTCGTATGATGAATTTTTGCTCGAAAAAAACGTTACGGTCCAAGATGTGTCCATGGGTCCGGGGGGTGAAGCCGATCCTTTGAAGGGTCCGGGACTGGGTATGGAAGTGAGCGAAAAAAATCTGGCGGAGTTATCCGAAGGTTTCAACTCGATAACGGTTTCCAGACCCTGACCATAGGTCGGATAAACCAGAAAACAACATATCTTTATTTTGTCCTGAAAGACCTGGTCCTTTGGGCTATATCAGAGATAGATGGCTCTGCCTTGGAGTTTGGTGTCTTAAATCACAAATCCTAAGCACCAAATTACAAATAAATCCCAAATTACAAATTCCAAACCTGTTCAACGTGCAGCGCAGGCGCTTGCGCCGCGTGAGCGATTGTTTTTTTGTTTGGGATTTGTTATTTGGAATTTCAATAAGTCAATGAACTTTCAATAAAGCAAATTCCCTCTGAGGATAACCAAAGCCTGCTCCTTTGGGCCAGGATTCTTTACTTTTTTCTTTCTATATATTGAGTAAGAACATGTGCGAAAAGCCGGGTTCCTATTTCCAAGGCCCTTTCGTCAATATTAAAATAGGGAGAATGCAGACCGTATTGAAATTCTTTGAGGGGATCGTGGCATCCCAGTCCTACCATTACCCCGCCCCACTTTTGGCAAAAATAGGCAAAATCCTCGGCTCCCATTCTGGGAAGTCCGCTGTGAACTTTGTCGGCTCCCAGAACTTCTCCGGCGCAGGCTACGGTGTGCTTAACTATCTCAAAATCATTGATTAGCACGGGATATCCCCTTTTAACTTCAAGCGTTGCCCGGATGCCGCAAGACCGGGCCACACCTTTGACCAGTTCTTCAAGGCGTTTTATGATCTGTTTACGAATGTCCGGATTCAGGGTTCTGAGGGTTCCTTCAAGCACAGCGTCTTCCGGGATGATATTTGAAGCCGTTCCGGCCTGAAAACGTCCGATGGATAGGACTGCGCTTTCCTGGGCCGGAACCTCCCGGCTGATAAGAAACTGTAGTTGTGTAACAAGATGGGCTCCCGCCACAATGGGGTCTTTGCAATGATGCGGATGAGCGCCGTGGCCGCCTTTGCCTTTTAATCGAATAAAGAGTGTATCCGCAGACGCATTGCTGATTTCAGGAGCGATTCCGATATGTCCTGCAGCAAGTTCAGGATACATATGCCCGGCAAAAGCTGCCTCCACCGGTTCCGAGTCGAGAATGCCGGTATTCAACATGGCTTTGGCGCCGGCGCCGCCTTCTTCGGCGGGTTGGAAGATGAAGAGAATTTCACCGGAACCGTTCTGAGGCCATGAGTTTTCCATGAGCCATCGTATCACACCAAGAGCAATGGTGGTATGCCCGTCATGACCGCAGGCATGCATGAATCCTGGATGCTGCGATTTGTATGGGATATCATTCCTTTCTTCCAGAGGAAGGGCATCCATATCCGCTCGAAAGGCCACCATGGGTCCGGGTTGACTTGCGCTGACCTTTGCTACTACGCCGGTCCCTCCCACGCCTGCTTGAAAAGGAACGTTGAATCCTTCGAGCACTTCACAAATTTTGGCGGAGGTTTTCTTTTCCTTGTAAGCCGGTTCCGGGAACCGGTGGAACCAGCGACGCAACTCCACAAGCCAATTGTAAAACTCATCGGACAGTTTTCCATGCATTCCATACCTCCTAACCAGGGAAGCCGATTTTCTCTTGTTTTTTTCAAGCACCCTTAACGCAAACTTGCAAAAAGTTCAACGATGAATTAGATAAACGGGTAATGATATTTATTTGCTGACTATTGTGGTGCAGATTAGCTGCTTATTTATAAATCTTGTGCTTTTTGCGGCAAAAAAATGCTTAGACAATTAAGTTTAAAATGCCTAAAGTGATCTAAAGTGCCTAAAGTTAAGGAATACTACCAATTTGTATGGAAACCGGAGCGTAGCAACTCCTTAACTTTAGCTCACTTCAAACTTTAGCTCACTTGCAATTTTTCCGGTTTATCCTGGGTAGGGTATTTAATGAAATATACGGGGATTAATGGAATGCCGGATTCTTTCGGAACTACGTCCGCCTTTGTTAAAAAAATATTGTATGCGCTTCAAAAGAGAAACCACAATAATATGGTTTTTTCCAAAGGCGTTACAGGTTCATCTATCACTTCTTCCGTACTGTTTCTGCTCGGTCCGGATTGCCAAGGGAAAAGACTTTCTTCAACGCCCTGTCTGATTTTAACAAAACGATCCTTAAAGGTAAAACAACCGGGAGACCTCTGCTGTCCGGGTGGAAGTATCTCTTCGGGTCTGGATTTTTATCTTGCAAAGCTTTTATATCTGTGGGGTTCTCCTCTATACCGTTGGCCTTACTGGTCACTTTGGCGTAAAAAGCGGCGCAAGGAGGCACGACGTCTGGCGCTCCTTTTTGCCACCTGTTTACGGGAGGGCTTTGAGGAAATGCGGTTAAACCCTCTGGGAGTGAAGTTTTTAGGACCTCTGCCGTCCCAGCAACTTGTCATGTTCCGCAAGGTGATTTATCCAATGGTTTGCTGGACCGGACGTCAAAAGCGGTTTTTTCCGAACTGGGAAGTGGAAGGGGTTGTTTATATTCCCCTCCAAAATCTATTGAATCCTACCGGCTATGCGCGGTATCGATTAGATATTGAATCACCCCGGAAAAACGGGAAAGATCCAAACATGAAAGAATATCCCTGTTTTGTCCACGAATATCAGGGTGAATCCGAAGTGCTTTGGGGCGCAACCTTTCGCATTACAATGGTTTTTCTTGAAACTATCTTTGGATTTAAGCCCCCGGATATGGATTCGCTTCCCGTGGTCTACGGATCTTTGGGTGAAAATTATCTCACCGGAAACGGATAGTCCGCTTAACCGGGACATTTGTCATTTATTATTGATCATTGGTCAACCAACAACTCAAACATGGCCAAACTGCAAGCTAATATTCTGTTTGTGTGCACCGGCAATATTTGTCGCAGTCCTTTTGCACATGCCTTTTTCGTAAAGTTGGTGAATCAAAAGCGGCTTCAGGGTATTGCCGTTGAATCTGCGGGATTGCTTGCACTTCCGGGCAATTCAGCCACCTATATGGCACAACGCGTTGCCGAGGAATTCGGGGTAGACCTCTCCGGGCACAAGGCCAAATCCGTGTCCAAAAAACTTGTGGCCTGGTCCAGTCTCATTCTGGTGATGGAGAAATCTCACCAGGATACGATTCTGACTGACTTCCCGGAAGCAGAAGACAAAACCCGGTTAATCAGGCACTTTGCCCGTTTTGGCTCACAAAGGCGGGGCATTGCCGATCCGTACGGGCTTAAGTACGATGCATACCGGTTTTGCTTTTTGGATATTGAGGATGCGGTTTCAGGTCTTATCGACTTCCTATCTGAACCCTAACTTGGACAAGCCGGAACCAAGAAATATTTGCCACCAAGTCACAAAGACACAAAGGATACTTTAATTATTCTTTCTTAGTGTCTTGGTGCCTTTGTGGCGAAAACAAAAAAGTTTTGCCAAAAAGTGCACAAAAATACAATAAAGGCCGAAAAAATACGTCACCGTATTTACGAATCAGAGCAATAAGTTATAGAGGGCACTGTTAATGTCGGGATATTGAAACTTAAAACCCTGTTTTAAAAGTTTATCAGGGATGGCGCGCTGGCTGCTCATCAGAGATTTCCCCATTTCCCCCATTATCATCCGGATCATAAAGGACGGAGCTTTCAGAACAGAGGGTCTGTTAAGCACCTGGCCAAGGGCGTTGGCGAAATCACCGTGTCTTACCGGATTCGGTGAGCAGAAATTTATCGGGCCTTTTAGATCCGGGGTTTCAAGTATAAACATAATCGCGGCAATAAGATCATCCATATGAATCCATGGAAACCATTGCAGACCGCTTCCAAGGGGGCCGCCGGCAAAAGATTTAAACGCCGGAACCATCTTTGCAAGGGCGCCGCCGTCTTTACCGAGAACCACGCCAAAGCGCATCGCAGCGACCCGGACTCCTTTTGCTTGTGCCTGAAAAGCTTCCTTTTCCCAGTCCCTGCAAAGTTTCGCAGCAAAATCATTTCCTGGAAGCGCATCTTCTTTTAAAACTTCATCTGCCCGGTCACCATAATATCCTACCGCAGAAGTGCTGCAAAATATTATATCTTTGTGGTCGGTAATGGCTTCAACCAGGTTTCGCGTGGTCAGAATACGGCTGGTATATATTTGATCCTTATAGGTGTCGCTCCACCGCTTAAAAATGCTTTTCCCTGCAAGATTGATTACCGCATCAACAGATTTAAGCGCATCCTGCCAGTCTCCTTTGATCGTGGTATCCGCCGAGATGTAATGAAACTTATTATGCTGAATCACTTTATGGGCAAAAGAGGTGCCGACAGCAATGATGCGGTGCCCCTTTTCGAGCAGATAAAACGCAAGATTTGTGCCCACAAAGCCGGATCCACCGGTAATAAATATTTTCATGATTAGCCCCCCGTTTATCCCGAACCGTAGCTGTGCAGGCCGGGCAACAGATTTACCCCGAAATAGGTGAAGATCACCGCCATAAATCCTAAGATTGAAAGATAGGCGATTCTTTTGCCGGACCACCCCCGCATCATCCTGGCATGCAGAAATGTCGCATAAACAAACCAGGTTATCAAAGACCAGGTCTCTTTGGGATCCCAGGACCAGTAACTCCCCCAGGCTGAATTGGCCCAGACAGCTCCGGTAATGATGCCGATAGACAAAAAAAGAAATCCGAACATGACCATCTGATGCGTCAACTCATCCAAAACACGAGACTTTGGAAAATGAGAGAGAAAATTGCTTTTACCCGCCGCATCTCTTTGCTTAAAAAGATATATAAGGCTTATGCCGAAAGCTATTGCAAAAGCGGCATACCCTAAAAAACAGGTGATAACATGGGCGATCAGCCAGTTGCTTTTCAATGCCGGAATCAGCGGCTGAATACGATCATTGATATTGGGAGACAGGGAAGCATAAGCCATGGCAAGAAAGGCGAGAGGAGTGGCAACGGCGCCAATAACGCTTGTTTTATACTTGCGCTCGATGACAAGATAAATAATTCCAATGGTGAAGGAAAAAAAGACCAAAGACTCATACATGTTCGAAAGCGGCGCATGACCGATACCGAGGCGGTATGACTCCACCCATCGTAAGATAATGCCTGCCGCGTTCACGACAACACCGGTTAATGCGGTCCATGTGCCCAGCCTGCCCAGAAGGGGTTTTTTGAAAATCAAAAATGCAAAATAAAAAAATGCCGCCAGACCGTAAGTAAATGTCGTGATGGATAATAAAACCGAACTGTTCATTATTTGTCCCCTAAGCTCAAACCATGCTACAAATTGATAAGTTTTTCTGCCATTTGCTTTACTTTGTTTTGCATTGCCAGTTTGTTTTTGTTGGACGTACCTGAAACCATGACTTGGCTGTTTTTACCGCTTTTAACTATTTCGATACACATTCTTTGATGGGACATGAAAAACGTGATGAAAATTCCGATGATCATCCCTATAAATCCTGTATAAACCACCCAGACCCCGGGATCTTTTGTGATCTGGAGACCGGTATAATACCTCTGATCTGATTTTTCACCGGGGTTAAATATTTTTGTCTCCTGCTCTGCCACTGAAATAACCACAGCACCCCTTCTCATCTTGTCAAAATTCGGGAAATGTAAGGGGAGCATGATGTTGACAGGTTCTTTGTCTTTGGGCGTCAGAATTCCCAGGTATGTCTGGCCGATGTTTTGGCCGCCAAATTCGGCTGATTTTCGGTATTCAATAATAACGAATTTTCCCAGATCTTCAGGAATATCCACCGGTTTACCAATAACGGCCTTTATTTTGTATGCTTTCCCTGATTCTTTACTATCAAAATTTAGTGTGATGTCTTCCGAGGGATCTTTTTTATGAATTTTCTTGTTTTGAAGCGCACCCGAGGGCATTTTGCCGTAGCTGGACTGAAATATATTAATGCCCTTATACCGCAAGGGATTGTTAACGATAATATCTTTTTTATATACCGGCTTGCCGTGTTCAATGATGGTTAAACTCGACCGGTATTCTTTAGGCATTCCGTTATCATAAAAACTGATGTTAAAATCATCGCATAAAACTTCAAAACCCAAGGCCCGGACCTGGTCGGTATTTCTAATCCGGAGGCTGTTAATCTTCTCATGTTCCGGAATTATGGCAAATCCTTCAAAACCAAAAAATGAACCGATCAGTCCGCCGAGCAACAACAAGATGACACTAAAATGTACGATGTAAACTCCGAAACGGGTCCAGCGCCATTTCTCGGCAAAAATGCACAATCCTTTGTCGGTTTCTTCTACACGGGTGTATCCGAACTGCCGGGAAATCACCGTCTCATACTTTGTGCTCAACTCTTCGGGACTTTGTTTGCCGGTAAATATCTCCTTTTGAGAAAGGGTTCTGAACCTTGAAAGATTGAACAAAGGATTTTTAACAAATATTATCTTCCATGTGGCAGACAGCCGATCGATTGAACAGACAACGATATTTATGGTCAGCAAAAGAATCAAAAACTGAAACCACCAGGAATGGTACATGTCAAAGATGCCAAGAAGATCAAAAAGCTTGTAAACAAACTCTCCGTAGGCACGAAAATATGCAGCGGGATTTTCGTTCTGAGGAATAACCGTCCCGACAATCGAGGTGACTGCTAATGACAATAACAGCACTACGGTCAGTTTTACAGATGCGAAAAATTTCCAAAACCTATTAGAATATCTCAGAACTTACCTCCATTTGGTGATGAACTATAAATTGTGATTTGGACACGAGTCAATATATGTCAGTCCGAATCAGCCGCTTAATTTTAGATTTTGCGTCGTTTTAAAGCAGAAACTAATACACAAGCACCAAATATCAAGTAAATTCCAAATTACAATATTCAAATAACAAAAAAATCCCAAATTCCAACACGCGGCGCAAGCGCCTGCGATGCGCGTGACCAAAACTGGTTATCCCGCCCAGAGGTTTCAGTCATTGGCATATGGCGGTTACATTTGAGCAACAATTTTCTTGTTGGCACAAAAAACAAATAAGCTTTAACTTGCTGGATTCAATGATCAAAACCTGCTCAAAATAAAAAATGCCCTTATAAAAAAGGGCCAGAAGTGGTTTCAAAACCTACAATCAGGTTCAAAGTCAAGGCGGGGCGAGGGATTCAAGCGCAGGAATATATTTAATATTTCGAGTATTGAATCCCTCGGTCCAACACAGAAATTGGGCCTGAGGGGAGGTTTTGAAACCACTTCTAAAATGTCAGCGTGATAGATGCGATTAATTTACAGGCTTGCATCCCCTGCAAGAGATTATGGGGGTATAGGTAAATCTTCTTGGATCGGAGAAAAATTGCTTGAATTCTTCAAAAAACTCTTCATATCCTCCTTTATATTCCCCGAACGGGTACCCCGATTTTTTTGCGGCAACTTCAACCTTTTTTGTCCAGTTAAAGGTCTCTTTTTCCTTGGCTTTTCCAAAGATCAGGTGATGTGGCGATAGGTTTACATCTATATCCTGGTACCCGAGATCGTAAAGGAAAGAATAGAGTTTTATTCCAACGTAGGGGTCAAAGTCAGCATTCTTTTCCAGAGTTTTTATTATTCCGTAAATTGTTTTTTTAAGCCTATTGGAGAGCCCGAAATGTCTCAAGCAGTTATAGTCCAGATCTATCAGGCAGATTATTCCTCCGGGTTTCAAAATACGGGATATGTTCTTGACGATATCAAAACTTTTTGATCGATAGTATTCAAGGACAAAACGTACCCAAATAAAATCGAACATTCCTATATCATCTAAAGGTTCACGTATGTCCTTGCTTACAAATTCTATCCCTTTTTTACCGTAATGATTTTTTGCGTATTCAATTCTTTTTTTATAGCTATCCACGCCGACGACTTCACCGTTCGGTTGAACCAATTTGTGCAGGTAAATGGCAGTCTTGCCGGAACCACATCCCATATCGGCTACGCGCATGCCCGGCTTTATACCGGCCCAGTGGGCCTGTTTCTGCACGATCATGCCGTCTAATTTCATTTCAAGACGAAGCGTTTCTTCGTTGCTTTCCATAAAATACTCAGGGTGTTGCATATATGGCACTCCTGATGCTATTTATCAAGTTCGGTCTTTATAACCCGCCCGATTTTTTCAAGTAAATATGGCTTTTTTACATACGAGGTTGCGCCCAATTTTTGAGCTTCTCTGACACGATCTGTCTCCGAATAGCCGCTTGCGATTATTGCTTTCTGATCCGGATTTGTCTCGAGAATTTTTTTGTATGTATCAAGTCCATCCATGCCCGGCTCCATTATCATATCTAAAACCACCAAGTCTACCGAATTATTCTTTATGTAATCAACAGCTTCTTCACCATTTGAGGCAGATGCAACAGAATATCCCAATTTTATCAACATATCAGATGCAATCATTCTCTGATCTTTAACATCATCAACGACTAGAATGGATTCACCGTTTCCCATAATATCTTTAATGGATGATATGGGCTTATCCATAGCCAGTTCCTGCCGGACTACTGGAAAATAAAGTGTAAATTCAGTTCCTTGTCCTTCAGTACTTTTTACATCAATATATCCGTTATGGTCTTTTACGGTTCCCCAAACAACAGCCATGCCCAATCCTGTTCCGCTTTTTCCCATTACCTTTTTGGTGTAAAAAGGTTCAAATATCCTTTCTAAATCTTTTTCAGGAATACCGATCCCTGTATCACGAACGCTTAACGTAATATAATCCCCCTCTTTTACGTTGTCATAGCCATGTAATGATTTATCAACATACTGGTTCTTTGTCGATATAATTATTTCTCCACTATCGGGAATGGCTTCTAAAGCATTAGAGACTAAATTCATTACCGTTTTAGACAGATGAACAGGAGAGCCTAAAATATTCATCAGGTTTGTTTCAAAATCGGTTTCTACATGAGCGTTTGGATGATATAATTTTAAATTTTCATATTCGGGGCTTTTTAAGTATTCGGTAATGATAGAATTTAAATTTACTACGTTGGTATTAACAACGCCTCTTCTTGCCAGAGTCAACAAATCCTGAACGATAGCGGCCGCTCTTTCTCCCGACTTTTGTATCGTTAATATGGGCTTTCTTTGAGGGCTGTCCAAAGGAATATCCATTAATAACAGCTCAGGGTAACTTACAATACCGGACAGGATATTGTTTAGATCATGCGCCACTCCGCCTGCGAGAGTTCCAAGCGCCTCCATTTTTTGTGCTCTCTGGAGCCGGCTCTCCAAATCTCTTTTTTCCAATTCCGCGTGTTTAAGTTCTGTTATATCATTACCGATACAAAGGATTTCTTTAAAATTTCCATCACTATCGAATATGGGTTTATAAGTCCATGCAATCCATGTTGTTGTGCCATTTCTGAGCACATTTTCGCTTTCATTAATAATCGGCTGCTCAGGGTTGTCCTTAAGAAGCGTTAATTGTCTATCAATATGATTCCTTGTCGATTTTGTATTCGGAAAGATTGTACCGAGCACATTTTTCCCAAGGATTTCATTTTCAGTATAATTAAAAAATTTTTGTGCAAAAATGTTAAAAAAGGTGATATTTCCCTTTATGTCTTGCCGCATAATGATGCTGCTCGCATTTTCAACGAGATCACGATATTTTTTCTCACTCTCCTGAAGTCTCTGGAATGACATGGCATTTGCGATACTAACGGCGGTTTGTGAGGCAATCCCCATCATAAAATTCATATCACTATTCGTAAGTGGTCTTTTTGATCTGATATTATCCACAGCCAATATGCCAAGTGATTGTTTTTCAAAAACAATGGGGACACATATCAGTGCCTGTACACCAATTTTTTTAGCAAATGCCAGACTTCTTTTTGAGAGCTTTTTTTTAATTTCTGTAATATCGTTTATCAGAATATTTTTTTGATCTCTGAATGCCTCTACGAAGGTTCCTTTTGATCCATGTTTATCGAGATGAAACTCGGTTTGTTTCAAGAGATCCTCTATTCCATTGTTGTAACCGTATCCCGCAGTGTAAAGGAGTCGAGTTTTATCGCTATTTGCAAGCATGATCATACCACGGTCAAAGTCTATGTGTACCTTCATGATGCTTACAACCGTATTTATGAGCTGATCGACATTTATGATCGAAGAGGTAGCCTTGCCGATCTCCTGAATAAGCAACGCATTGTTATGGCGAATATTCATTTCAGCCAGAAGATCTTGGGCTATATTGCCCTGGGTTTCAACGGTTTTACTCAATGCTTTTTTTTCTATATTTTCGGAAAACAAGGCAAGGGCCATAATTGCCAGCGAACAGAGAAAAACAAGGATTGTCCAAGCTGTGTGGGGCAAGGCAAAGAAAAGAGCCGCACAGATAACAATACTGATCAGAAGAGAATAATTTCGTATCCGTTTCCAGATGAGAGACGTTGTTTTTTCCCAGCTAATGATGTAACTGCAGCATTCATCACCTTTATGGAAACACAAAGGATGTTCAACATGGGCCAGACGATCAGTGAACAACATTGCCAGGGATTCGAAGACACCAATACGGTTCTCACATTGATATGGTTTTTCATTTACCCCCGGATTCGGTGTAGAAACAATTTCAACCTTGTTAGACCCAGTTTTTTTTACACGAATTTTAGCGCCTCGGCTCATGACGGCATGGAGTTTTCCAATCAAGAGATAAATACTGGTCAGGCTCATTAATCCTAATGTGTATTGTTTTATAGGACCTATCCCCTTATATGAAGTGGTATACCGTCCGGCGTCCCTTGCGATATTCGGATTTCCTGTTTTTTCAACCAGGGCTTCATGAAAACGATCCGTTTGAGACTGACTGAACCAGTGTGCAGGGTCTTCAACTTCATACCTGGTGATTTTCGCATACCCTAAAACAGAATCCATATCCAAATCTGGATAAAATTTCCTGAGGTATTCTAAAAAAGTTTTTATGATTCGGCTATTATAAAGAGGTGGTGAGTCGTTCACTATTTAGTGCCCATCCATAAATCTATATTGGGAACAAATAAAGTTTCCAATGCAGAAATGAGCAATTTTTTGCAAGGTCAAGGAAATCAAGGAATTACGCGGAGGCGTACAAGTTGTACGCCGCACAAGTGATTCCGCAGATTGACGCAGAGATTGCGGAAAAGGGCCATTTCTGGATGGAAACTATTTAAATTCCCTGGTTGAGAGCCTTAAAACATCTAAAGAAAAATAAAGAACTTAAGATCTTTCAGGTTGAGATTACAAAAGAGAGAGTTTTATGTCAAGCAATGAAGTTTGGCGAAAAGTGAATATACAGACCGCAAGGGGTGCTGGGTTCAGGGGCTTAGAACTTTGGAAGGCAAGTTTGAACGATGAATTCCGAATCCGTGAATGCCTGAAGATTAGAACCGTTCGATGAGTTTGTTAATCAGGTAGGTGCTCTCCCGCATCGCCTGTTCACTAAACGTCCCGAACCAGTCTGTAATCTTTTTAAATTCGGTCCGAAACATTTCTTTGTCGCCCGTTTCAACCATGGCAAGATTGTTTGCAAGAGAAGAAAGATACTCTTTCAAAAGGGCAAGTCGTTTGGGGGATGCGAATATTATTTCAGAGTAAAGTGAGGGATCTTGTGCAAAAAGCCTTCCCACCATCCCAAGCTCCAGGCGGTAAATGGGACTGGAAAATTCTAAAGTTCGGCACAAATCAATCTGTTTGTGACACAGAAATTGACCGAATGTAAACGTTGCGAAATGTCGAACCGTTTGAACGATTGACATGATTTCATCATGCTCCTGTGCGGTCACTTGCAGGATAATCGTGCCCCAGGCGCTGAATTGATCAACAACCCATCGGCATGAGGGCAGATCTCTGCCGGGGGTGACGACGACGATCTGTTTGTCCATGGTTGGGGTGGTCGGACCGAAAAGAGGGTGCAGACCAATCACCGGTCCCTGGAAAGCGTCGAGCATGGCATTTAAAGGTTGCTCTTTAATGCTGGTGATATCTGCAAGAACACAATCAAGGGGCAGGTGAGGACCCAGTTTTCCGGCCACTTCAGCAGTTACTTCAATGGGGACACTGATAATTGCAAGCCCAATCCCGTGGCAAAGTTTGCCGACATTCACCCAATCATCTCGGTCCAGAATACGTACCTTGTAACCGGAATCGGAAAACCATTTAGAAAAATATTGCCCCATACTCCCCATGCCGCCAACCATAAGAACGCTTGCACCGTCGCGGACACCTTTTTGCGAGAGACGAGCGGCTTGTTCTATCCGTGACTGGCGGAGAATACGACGGTAAAGTTCATCAATATAATCAGAATTCAGTCCCGCTTCGGCACCCTGATCGCGGAGCTGAGAAATCAGATTTTCTTCCCGAGCCGGGTGATAGACAGGGAGATTGTGGGCTTTTTTGAGATTAACAACACGTTCGACTTCTGCCTGGCGTTTTGCAAGAAGGGAGACGATATTCTGGTCGATGGCATCGAGTTGCCTCCTTAAACTTTCAAGTTCCTGCTCAACCTTATCGCTGACAGAATTTACGATTCGGGATGAGGACGGCTGTTTTGGGTTATCAGTTTCCATGATTTTGCCGATATAACATCTTCTCAAGGTATTTGGCAAGTAAAGGATGCATCTTATACTTGCCTTTGTTATTAAATGAGGATAAATATGAGATGATAAAGAACTTAGGGGCTTCACCCCATAAGCGCTAAGTTGTTTCTTGCGATGGAAGGACTGTAAGGTGGTTTACAAAAAAAAGAACGTCCAACATCGAAGGTCCAACATCGCCCCAGTGAAATAGAAAAAAAGTTTCACGGGGTAAAAATGGTGAATAAAAAAACCAATGAAATTTAATTGTGGAGCGAAGCGACATCATTATTCGATGTTCAACGTTGGACGTTCGATGTTCGATGTTCATCTTTTAAAACAAGTCCGTACGGCATAAATGTAACCTTTTACTTTTTACAAATCACCAGACTATTAAAACGATTCAGATAAGTTTATGAAGCTCATTTTCAAAATTGTAGTCATCATAGCAACCCTCTT
>JAFDEW010000259.1 GCA_019310125.1 Deltaproteobacteria bacterium
AACAGAATAGGCTTGCTTTTAAAATTATTTTTTACTAAATACTACATCCCTTTTAACATTCCCATAAGTTCTATCAAACAGTTTGTTTCAGGTTGATCCCTCTGAATCTTCAACCTACTTAAAAAAATGGCAGCTAACTATCGATAGATGCGTTGCGTAATCTATACCTATGATTTTCGAACCACAGGACCCGTTCCTGTGGTTTTTAATATTTAACAAAAAGGAAACAACAACGATGATTTGTACCACCAATGTTACCCTTGCCTACGGCAAGAGGGTTCTGTTCAAAGACGTTAATATAAAGTTTGCACCAGGCAACTGTTACGGACTCATCGGCGCCAACGGAGCAGGAAAATCCACATTTCTGAAAATTCTTTCCGGAGATATCGAACCAGACTCGGGAACCGTCTCCGTGGGATCCAGGGAGAGAATCGCGGTTTTAAAACAGCAGCACTTTGCCTTTGACGAGGAGGCGGTTTTAAACACTGTAATAATGGGCCATGAAAAGCTTTACAGAATTATGACAGAGAGGGAAGATCTTTATGATAAACCAGATTTTTCCGAAGAGGACGGAATCAGAGCAGGTGAGCTTGAGGTTGAATTCGCGGATATGAGCGGCTATGATGCAGAGTCTGAAGCGGCGGTTCTCTTAAGCAATCTGGGAATTACCGAAGAGATGCATCAGAAAAAGATGAAGCAACTCGAGGGCGGGGAAAAGGTGCGAGTGCTCCTTGCCCAGGCCCTGTTCGGAAATCCGGATGTCCTGCTTCTGGACGAGCCCACCAACAACCTGGACATCAAGTCCATTGCCTGGCTTGAGGAGTTTCTCTACAGGTTCCAGAACACGGTAATCGTGGTCTCACATGACCGTCATTTCATGAACCAGGTCTGCACCCACATTGCAGACATTGATTTCGGTAAAATCTCGGTGTACATGGGGAATTACGATTTTTGGTACCAGGCCAGCCAACTGAACCTGAAACAGAAACAGGAGGGAAACAAAAAAATCACTGACCGGGCCAATGAACTGAAGGCTTTTATCCAGCGGTTCAGTTCCAACGCCTCCAAGTCGAAGCAGGCCACCTCCAGAAAGAAACTTTTAGAAAAACTCACCATTGAAGACATGCCGGTGTCGTCAAGAAAATACCCGTTTATTTGCTTCAAGCCCGAACGACCCTGTGGCAACGTGATCCTGGAAGTGGACGGACTCACCAAGACCATCGATGGTGAAAAGGTACTGGACAATGTCGGTTTTACTGTGAACGGTGGGAATAAGATCGCCTTTATGGGCGGGAACAGCCTGGCCAAGACCACCCTTTTCCAAATTCTGGCTGGGGATATGGAACCGGACAGCGGTACTTACCATTGGGGAACCACCATTACCCACTCCTATTTTCCCAAAGAATACAGCGCCTATTTCAACGGTAGCCGGAACCTTATCGAATGGCTCCTGCAGTTCGCTCCCCCAACAGAGGGCGAGAACTTTGCCAGGACATTCCTTGGACGCATGCTCTTTTCCGGGGAAGAGGCCCTTAAAAAGATCAGCGTACTCTCCGGTGGGGAAAAAGTTCGCTGCATGCTCTCAAGGATGATGCTTTCCGAATCCAATGTCCTGATGCTGGATGAACCCACCAACCACCTCGACCTGGAATCGATCACGTCATTAAATAACAGCCTGATCAAATTCCAGGATGTAATTCTTTTTACCTCCCATGACCACGAGTTCGTGAATACCGTGGCAAATCGGATTATCGAAATCATTCCCGGTGGCGTCATCGATCAACTCATGGCTTTCGACGAGTATATTAAAAGGACGGAAGTTGTGAAAACCCGGGAAGCCATGCCCCGGAAGGCCGCTTAAGCATGGGGTGGGATCACCATTTAAAAATCAACCACTTGTTTTGGTGCTTATAATTTTCCTTTACCGGATATCAATCCGGAAACAAAAAGCTTCAGTGTCAGCGGCCTGAGGCTTTTTTCATGTCCTTGCTGGGATGGAATTGATTTCACCGGCCAGGCGCTTGACTGCTACTGATATTTATCATAAGATAAAAAAATTATGAATGGTACAAATCGTATGAATATAAAATCTGGGTTGTTGGTTTTGATTGTATTAAAGAAAGACCAACGATCGGGAAATCTCACTAAAGGTATTGTGAAAGACATTTTGACAAAATCTCCCCATCACTCCCACGGCATTAAAGTCCGTTTGGAAAGCGGCAAAGTTGGGCGGGTGAAGGAAATATGCGTCTGAACCGTAAATCCTTTTCTTAATGAACAACCGTTCTCTCTTTACCGATGCAACTCTGAACCCTAAGCTCAAAGTTGGTGTGGGCGGTTATCTTATCGTTCCTGAATCGTTTATTAAAACTCCGTCAAACCTGATCAAAATATCGGAACTGGACGAAATTCTGGTGTTGAAAAGATTTGAAGACACTTCTTCTACAAAACTTGAGGTCCAAACAGAAAACCCTTGGCTGGCTGTAAGAATCACCGATGCATTGGGAACAGCTATTGATAAAGGGTTGATCTTCTGCCCGCCAAAAATTAGGATTTTTTAAAAAAACATTTACGCCTTATGATTGTGACAAGAAATCAACTCCCGAGGATTTGTTCATGAAAAAATATAGCAACATAACTCTTTTGATGGTTTTCATTTTTTTAGCCGGATGCAGTTTTCAAAAACAAGTCGCCTTCTCGGGGAAAACCATGGGCACAACCTATCATATTACTGTTGTGACCGGGTTTTTTAAAAACACAAAAGCACTCAAAGATAAGATTGACATGAGGTTTGACCAGATCAACAACAGTATGTCCACCTACAGAAAAGACAGTGAAATAAGCCGGTTTAATTCATTAAAGCAAGCCGGAAAAAAGTTTTACATATCGGACGATTTTTTTAATGTCATGACGGTTGCGAAAACCGTGTATACACTGACAGGCGGAGCATGGGACGGCACTGTCAAGCCGCTTGAAAATCTTTGGGGATTCGGCGATTCTGAAAATAAAAATAGAATTCCTTCAAAAACAGAAATAGAAACGCTTTTACCGAATATCGGATTCAATAATATTGAGATTTTAACCAGCCACCATCTTATCAAAAAAGCAGCGTCCATATCGATCGATCTTGCTTCAATTGCAAAAGGTTACGGCGTTGATCAGGTGGCGACACTCATCAGAATAAATGGAATAAAGAATTTTCTAGTGGAAATCGGGGGCGAAGTTTTTGCGGCAGGTTTCCGAAAAGACGGCAAAAACTGGAAAATCGGTATCAACAGACCCAAGATAAATGCGCCTTTTGATCAGGTGTATAAGGTTTTGTACTTACAAGACAAAGGCTTTGCAACAAGCGGAGATTACAGGAATTATTTCGAATGTGAAGGAAAACGCTTTTCCCACATACTTGATCCGAGAAATGGATATCCCATAGACAATGGAGTTGTAAGTGTTTCAATTGTTGCGGATACCTGCACATTTGCAGACGGGCTGGCCACTGCGGTTATGGTTCTGGGTCATAAAAAAGGTCTTGAAGTGGTGAACACCCTTGACAACACCGAAGGCTTAATCGTTGTTCAAGCAGATGACGGAACCTTGACCGATCACTATTCAAAAGGGTTTATATCGCAAAGCAATGGATAATTCATAGCTCGGAAATGTATTGACATAAAAATACGGGTACTGTACTTTTTCTTCTAAAAAAGTGTAATCCAATTTTTATAAGGGGTTACCATGCTTTTTCGTTGACTTTTTACCCCGTTGGATAGTTAAAAAGCAAACTGGAAATGAAATTAGGGGGTTTGCCCTAATATTCTCTCTGAGCCGTAGGCACTACGAGCCGTAGGCCGGCATTCCTTTGTTTCATTCCCATGGCATAAGCAGTTTGCTATTTAAAAAAAATATTACTATTTCAAATAGAAAGGTGAATCGCGTGGAAATTGTAGTATTGTTAAAACAGGTTCCGGCAACAGAATCGTTAATCCGGATCGCCGACGACGGCGTATCCATAAAGACTGATGACATTAAGTGGGTCATTAACCCTTATGACGAATTTGCGGTTGAAGAAGCACTTCAAATAAAGGGGGCTCACGGCGGTTCGGTTACCATCATTTCCGTGGGACCGGAAAAAACGACCGAAGCCATAAGAACCGCCCTTGCAATGGGCGCCGACAAGGGGATACTGATCAATGATCCGGCCGCTGCGCGTTGCGATGGTTTAAGCACCGCACGAATTCTGGCGGCGGTGTTGAAGGAAACCCCTTTTGACCTGATAATCGCCGGTCAGCGGGCTGTTGATGATGATAATTTTCAGGTAGGGCC
>JAFDEW010000260.1 GCA_019310125.1 Deltaproteobacteria bacterium
AATATCGAATTGCCAGATGTGCCTTTATTGGAAAGAGCGGAAGAATGGAGAATACCAATAGTGCACAACTAAGTGAAGGGATTAAGAGAATCTACAAGAACTCCAAATGGTTCTTCATTTCTGAATCAGACAGGCCTTTCCGATTCATTTTTTGAGCATGAATGGCGTCATATCCTCTTTTCCGCAAGGCATGGGCCAACCCTGAATGTACATCTTCGTCCAAAAATAGTTCAAATTTCATACGTTCGGGGCTTTCTGATCAGGGTGCAACGCAGTCTGTGATTTCCAGAACTCCACATCTGAAGATTCAGCCAGATCCGAGTCAACCTCCTCTTGATGGTCAAAATAGTATGCCAAAGCTGAATGGACCTGTGAGGGTTTTAAGTGCGGCAAAGTTGTTAAAATTTCGTCAGCGCTCATCCCCATTTGATAATATCCGGCAATACATCTGACAGTGATTCGAGTCCCAACAATTATAGGTTTTCCATCGGCGATTTTAGGATCAGATCCAATGTGGGGATATGTTTTCGCTTGTAATGCTAAAGGCATAATATTCCCCTTTCTTTTTTTATTACATCAAAACGACTTCTTGTTCTTAGGGAAAAAACAAATCTAAATCAATTATTTTAAAATTATAAAGAAATTTGGGGCGTTGGTCAAGGGACAATTAGGTCTAAAATCAATCATTCCAGCTGGGACGAAGCCCCTAACTTGATTTTAAGCTGTAGATGGAAATAGGTTGGAAATCAACAATATGACAAATAGAAAAGGGACTTAGAAAATTATCTAAGTCCCTATTTTAATCTTGGTAGCGGGGACCGGATTTGAACCGATGACCTTCGGGTCATGAGCACGATTATAAGTAAAAACAAATAGATAAATAAAACCACGACAGCCAAGGCTTTGCCCAATACACAACGTTTTGAACACTATTTCACGAACAGAAATAATCGAAATAGATGAAATAAGATTCGATAAATGTGTATCTTTCGAAGAGCTGTGAATGCGGGTAAGGCAAGCCGGGTTACTTTGATACGTTTTTAGCTGAGAATCTCTGCGTATTTTTGTTCAATCGCTTGAATTTCACGGTCAGTAAGTTTTTTAAACTCTCTTTCCTTTGCCCGTTTTGAAAGCTTGCCGGTATTTTGATTCAAAAAGCGTATAAGCAGATCGACGAGCTTATCTGGCATATCAATATAGTTTTTGATGAATTCGTTAAGTAAATCATATTTTTTCAGATAGTTAACCTCGTCGGGAAGCGTTTTATTTACTGTTTCCGCAACGCATTCAAAGAAAAACTCAGCCTGTTTTGTTGCATCAAAATAGCGATATAGATCGATGGTCTCGTTTAGAACATCAACATTGTTTTTCTCTGTTGGTCGCCATTCAATCAGATCAAGGCGCGCTTTTGAGAAATGCTCAAGTATTTTACGGTATTCATCTATGCGCTCCAAAATGACAGCGGATACCGGAAATATTAACCCTTTTGGAACAAAGCCTTTTTCAGCCAGAACATGGTGAAATAAATAACGGTGAATCCGACCATTTCCATCTTCAAATGGATGGATAAATACAAAACCAAAGGCAAGGATAGTTGCCAATAAAACAGCATCAAAATCATCCTTACAAAGAAGTTCATATGTTTCGATTAATCCAGTCATAAGCGCTTTTAAATCATCTGGCCTGGCAGAGATATGATCAGGCATAGGCATGCCTGTGCTTTGGTCATGTTTACCAACAAAACCACCTTCCATGCGCAAACCTGGCTCAATAAAGCGATTGTCTGAAAAAACAAGTTGTTGCAGATATTCCAGTTCAGGAATGCTGAGCTTACGTTGCCCGGCTTCGCCAATTATTCTTCCCCATCGTTCGATCCGGCTGTGTGGTGGGGTTTCCCCTTCGATAGTGTAAGATGCTTTTGAGTCCTTAAGTAATAAAAAAGCAGCAGCGCGACTTAGTAGGTCGGGATGGGTCTGGCCGATATTTTTTATGGCTGTTTCGGATAGCTTCTTACCTATATATTGCTCAAGCTTTCTTGTTTTTCGGATCAAAGGGCAAAAATTGCGTGTCCCCGGCAAGTTGTTGCGGACCCGATGGCGTTTGGACGGATATGATTTTCCTTCATATTGTAACTTGCTATTAACGAGAGGAACAAAATTTCCTGTTGTTGCATCTTCAATATCAAGTTGTTCTTCGCATAGCCATTCCCACAAAAACCATAGTTTGCGGCTATACATTCCGGTTGGCTCTGAGCGGAGGATTGTCTCAATATCTCTGGCTTTAATTGTTTGAAACAATGTATTGAGAATGGATAGATCAATACCTTCATATTTCAGTGCGAAGGTTAGATGTCCATAAAGTGTGTCTTCAGGTCTATGGCGCGGTGTAAAAATGTGCCAGCGCTCATAATCGTATTTTTTATGTTTTGTACCTATTGCACATAGATGATCCGGTACAGGAACTTTCAGATCATGGCCTTGAATTAGCGCGGAATATCCAGCTAAACGGGCTCCATCTTCTAAGGCTGGGAAGCCGTGAAAAACAGTTATATTCTGTGAAATTTGATTATAAATTGCCATTTTCGTGAATTACCTTTTTAATCGCGCAACCCATCATGGCATGAAAAATGATTATTGTCTATGAATTTTGATTACGTAATGCATATTTCATGAAAAATGGTTGCATCGAATGGCTTTTAACTAAATTTTCGGCTCGTTGCTGATTGCAAGCAGCATTGTCAGTGATCGCGGTAACAAGGAGCCCTTTTGGAGAGCTTATCAAGGATGAGTTGGAACAGATATCGCAAAGACAGGAGGAATTGAAAAAACTGATTGAAAACCAGAGCAAGGAAGTTCGCCCGCTACTAATCCATCCGAAAATCGCTTCGGAGGATAAAATTATGAATAATGCAAAGGGTCTAACAAAAAGGCTCGAAAAGAATGCTGTTAATGACAACATTGTCTTCGAGCCGTCTCTTCAGTTGGTAGCGGGGACCGGATTTGAACCGATGACCTTCGGGTTATGAACACGTTAAGCCACTGTAATCACGAAATAAAATAAACCATTTACACACGGGCTTTCCCTTAAATTCTATAATCTTAATCTTTAATATAAGGTTCTTCCAAAAATCAAAATAAATAAAATAATCGAAATAGTAGTAAATAAAAATGACACAAATTTGGCACACCCGGTATAGTGTTTTAAAAGAAAAAATTATGCCAGCATCGACAAATAAATTTTACATTCCGTGTGTGTGTGTTAGTCTGTTTTTGTATTATCTGGATATTTTTTTTCGGAATTTCCACCCAGGGCGGGCTAAACTATGTAGCGGGGTGGCGGGTTCAATTAATCTAAGATTAATGGCCAATTACTTTGAGCCTTAGCAATAAGGCAAGCATTGTAGCATGCATCAAACATGATGATGGAAGAGGAGTAGGTATGAGCATAAAAACAGCAGATATTCTTGAACTGAGCGTTGCCGAGCGGATTCAAATGGTTGAAGACATATGGGACAGCATTGCAGCCGTCCCGGAGGCCGTTTTGCTCAGCGAAGATCAAAAATTGGAACTTGATCGCAGACTGGAAGCATATCATCTAAATCCTGACGCTGGGGCTCCTTGGATCGAAGTTAGAGAACGAATCCGCAACTGGTCCAGATCATGAAAAAGCCCCTGATAGTCAGACCAGAGGCAGAAGTCGAGCTGGCTGAGGCATACCAGTGGTATGAACAATAAGTTCATGGTTTGGGTGCGCAGTTTCTCTTGTGCGTGGATGCTGTGATGGCGTCAATCGAAAGGAATCCTCAGCTTTTTCCGGTTGTCCACAAAGGTGTCATTCGGCGCGCTCTGACGAGGCGGTTTCCCTATAGTGTGTTTTTTATCGAAGGGGAGCGAAGTATTTCCATTATTGGGGTGGCCCACGCGAAGCGGAACCCGCGAGTTTGGCAAAGCCGAGTTTGACAGCAAGAAAACTTGGAAATCTGCCAACAAACAGTTTTAGCGGATAAAGACAGCTGAACTGTAGGTTACGTTTTACTGCTATAAAACATAGCTTCGATAAGCATCAAATTGTTCTTATATCAATGAGATATCTCATCATAAGGCAAGGTTCAATATCGACCTTGCCTTTTTTTATTCGCCTTCGCCGGAATACCCTGCAGCTCGCGCAGCGCAGGCGCTTGCGCCGCGTGTGCTGCAGGGATGAACGGCAAGGTGAACCGCGCCGAAGCTCATCAGAGCGAAGGCGGGTTAATTTCGCTATATCATTTTACGTTGGAATGGCTACGGCGCAATTCCGCTTTGAT
>JAFDEW010000261.1 GCA_019310125.1 Deltaproteobacteria bacterium
GGTTTTGTCGCCAAGTTTAATCGTATCGCCGTTTTTAAAAGTCTTATCCACATCTGGCTCGGCTGAATATGCATATACTGTGGGGTTGAACATCTCTTTTATCTGTGGCAGCAATTCTTTGTGGTCATAGTGGAAATGAGTTATGATAACCCGTTCTACCAAGCGTTTACCGATTGTTTTAGGTGCTTTCAAAAGGTTTTCGATGAGAACCGGATCACGCCCCGTATCTATCAGGGCATTGATGTCATTATTCCTCCTCTGGTCGCCGGTAATAAGATAGGCATTCGATGTATAAGTCTTGTATCCTTTTGAGAGATTTAAGATTTTCATCTTGAACAACTTCCTTATGTTTTAGATCTTCTTGTAGACACTAGGCTCTATATATTTCAAGTTATGGTTTATGCCGCTAAAACTTTCAGCACCGCCTATTATAAAATAACTCCCGCGCTTTAAAACCGTTGATAATTTATGTACAACGGCTTTTTTAGTAGGATTATCAAAATAGATCATAACATTTCTGCAAAATATGATATCAAAGATTTTTGAAGAAGGAGAATCTTTCAGGAGATTGAACTTTTCGAATTTTACCATTCTCCTGATATTCTGTTTAACTCTCACATGATCTTCCCATTTGCCCGTCCCTTTTTGAAAGTAACGTCTTAATGTTAAATTTGGAATGTTGGATATGCATTTTTTGGGATATATAGCCCTTCTGCCTTTTTGCAAACAGGAATCTGAAATGTCTGTTGCCAGTATGGATGGCGCAAATCCCAACTCTAAACAATATGTAGCTAAAGAATACGGTTCTTCTCCGCTGGAAGATGCCGCACACCAGATATTCTTGCAGCTTTGATTTAAATATTTAAAACTATCTGATTCTCTGAAAAAGTAGGTATGGTTGGTGGAGATGGCATCAAGAAAAAGATTCAATTCATCAGGGTCTTTCTCAATTATCGAGAGATATTTATCAGCCTGAACGCCAAGTTTTCTGGTCCGTTTCCCAATCCTGGCGTGCAACAATTGCCATTTGTCTTCAGTCAGATTGATACCGGATTCATTATAAACGATATCGCAATACCTCTTAAATTGCCTTGCAGTCAGCTTTTTCAAATTTCATTTTCCCAAATATAAAGATTATAATTACCTTCAATAATTTTAGGCACTTTAGCTCATTTCAGGCATTTCAATCTTAAATCATTTCAAGCGCGGTTCTTGTAACATTCCCAAGACTCACCACTTTCTCGACTGCTCCGAGTTTAATGGCTTCCTTGGGCATACCGAAAACCACGCAGCTTTTCTCATCCTGTGAGATCGTCCTAGCGCCGGCTTCTTTCATTTCCAGCAATCCTGCGGCACCGTCTGCCCCCATACCGGTCAGGATAATGCCCACGGCGTTTGCACCCGCATAATTGGCTACGGATCTGAAAAGAACATCCGCAGCAGGGCGCTGGTGATGGACGAGCGGCCCTTTTTTGATCTGAACATAATATCGTGCGCCGCTTCTTTTTAGCAGCATATGAAAGTTTCCGGGAGCAATCAGGGCCTGGCCGTTTAAAACCGAATCTCCATCATCGGCCTCTTTAACAGTTATCTGAGAAAGCGAGTCCAGCCTCTCTGCAAAAGAGGTAGTGAAATTAGCCGGCATGTGCTGAACTATGACCATTCCTGGTGCATTGTGAGGCATAGCGGTAAGAACCGTTTTGATGGCTTCTGTCCCCCCTGTTGAAGCGCCAATGGCGATTATCTTGTTGGTCGAAGCGGTCAGGGCGTGTGATATGGCTGCCGGTTTTACCGGGTTGGATTTAACATTTGATTTAAGTTGTTTTTTAACATTTATCTTGGCGATCGCCCTGATTTTATCTGCCAGTTGAACGCTCATATCTCCCACAGAATAGGCGGCTGAAGGCTTGGAGATCACCTCGAGTGCTCCGCTTGACATGGCCTCCATGGCCATTTTACCTCCCTTCCGGGTGAGGGAACTGACAATGATCACCGGAAGCGGATAATATTTCATAAGTTTTTTAAGGAAGGTGATACCGTCCATGCGGGGCATTTCGATATCCAGTGTGATGACATCGGGTTTAAGCTTAACGATCTTGTCTCTGGCCACATAGGGATCAGGGGCTGTACCTATGACTTTAATACCTCTTTCGCGGGACAGTTCGTTACTAAAAACCTTGCGAACCACCGCAGAGTCATCTACAATTAAAACTCTTATATCTGTTTCCATAACTTACCTTTCATTTGAAATGCATAAATTTGAAATGCCTAAAATGCCTAAAATTTACCCTCTGACCTCTGTTCTCTACCATCTGTCCCTGGCTTCCGGTCCTTTTAACTTTAGATCACTTCGAACTTTAGATCACTTCAATCTTTAATACTAATGTTCATCTGAAACGCCAGATAATTTTCCATAGTCTCAATTACAACAGAAAATCTTTTTTCAGAATCAGACAAATCTTTCAGAAAATCATCAAACTTGACCATTTCTGGAACCTCTAAGTTGAAAACAGTATCAGGGTCATAAATGCTAAAAGTATTGCCGGTAAGCATGTTTATAATTTCTTTGACGGTTCCGTTGATCTGATCATCGGAAACGTCTTCTTCATCTTTGCCCAAAAAGTCTGCTGTTATCGATAATGCAATCTTTTTGGGGATACAAAAAACCGTGTTACCGGAAAAGGGGCCGTCAAAATTCAATGTTGAAGCTAAAATTTGATCTTTTCCCGTGTTCCACAATTCATTATTAGATACATCATGAGGATAATCCAAAGACAAAAAAAACATGGTTTCCAGAACATCAGAAATCGAATTCTTCATCGCCGTTGTCAGGAGTTCGTTCTTCATCTTCTGTCTCTCCTATTATCTGCATTAGTTTTTGTTTGATTTGTTCGGGCGTAAAAGGCTTTTTGATATAGTCCATTACGCCCTTTTCCATAAACTCTTCAACCCTCTCCCTGCTTCCTTCTGTGGTGATCATCACGACCGGAACAGACTTTAGCTCCTCGTCTTTTTTCATTTCTTCTACAAGCCCCAGGCCGTTCATGTCGGGCATATTGTAATCAGTCAGAACCAGATCGAGCCATTCCTGATTTAATATTTTCAGCGCTTCTATCCCGTTGGCGGCTTCGAAAAACTGCCCCACATTAAACCCTGACGCTTTGACGACCTTTTTGATAACCGCCCTCATGGGAGTGGAATCATCTACGATTAAAATATTGTAGGCCATGGTTTTTCTCTCCAAATTTAAAATCATTTTAGGCATTTAAATATAGGCATTTGACCTTAGATGTTTATCATCGCTTCAACCTGTGGGAGCTTTTCACCGAATCCTGCAATTATCTTCTGAAAGTCTTTTTCTGTGAGCCCCAAACGTTCTACCACTTTCCGGTGAAACCTGTACGCAAGGCCATCCGACCCAACACCTATTCCCATCATCATACAGATCGTGTCTGCCATATAAACAATTGAAGATTCAAATTCACTGATTGAAGATTCCTGGGGCAAATGGTGGTTTCGAATGATATCAACCATCTTTGGGCTGAAATTCCAGTTTTCGGCAACCATTCCGCCAAGTTCAGCGTGGTCAATGCCGATTACTTCCTTTTCAGCTTCTCTGAAAGTATAATTTTGTTCTGTGACCAGAGCATTGATATTATCAAAAGAGTCTTTTACGTGCTGGTTCAGGGTCACTTTGCCGATATCTTTAATAAGTGCGGCCGTAAATATCAGGTAGGTTTCCTTTGCACTTTTTTTCTCGGCAAGCTCACGGGCAATCAGGGCAGAAGAGACCGAGTATTTCCAGAGCTCACCTGCTTCAAGATCGTAGCCTTCTTGCGCATCTTTTAAGTTTTCAGAACCGGCTGACATTAGAACAAGGTTGGCAACCTGGTCCATACCCATTAAGACAATGGCCTGATGCACGGAATCAACCTTTTCAGACAGACCAAAATAGGCGGAATTGGCTACCTTTAATAGATTGGCGGTTACGGCAGTGTCATAAATAATTACGTCAGACAGGTCATGCATGGAACTTTCAGGATCTTCGGCAATAGACATTACCTTGCTTGCCACTTGAGGAATCGGTTTCAAGTCCTCTATTTCTTTTATGATTGATTTAATATCGCTCATATCTTTTTTTCTCCCTTGCCGGAAACTTTTATCCAGGTATCTCCGTTATTGACCGCCAGCTTGACGGTTCGATTGACAACACCTCCCACATCTTTGTAGCTGATGATCACATTGTTTTTGTGAAACATTTTCCTGGCTGACGTAATTATTTATGACACTGCCG
>JAFDEW010000262.1 GCA_019310125.1 Deltaproteobacteria bacterium
AGTGAGAACGGTAAAAATAATTCCTGAAGAAAAGTATCCTTTCAAAATGGTTGGAGATCGGACCGTCCACAAAAAATACATTCGCTATGAACTGGAGGAAGCCAAGCGATCAGAAAAGCCAGGGTTTGTTCTGACAGTGGCCAATCTGAAAAAACAAAAGGGACGCTACTTTGAAACAATAAGATTAAAAACAGACAGCAAAATACGACCGGAGATTAGCATCCGTGTGTACGGCAATATTCTTGACCGGTCGCCAGGCGGTAAAAAATAGCCATGAAACATATTAAAATTGTTGCTTTTGACTGCGACGGCGTCATGTTTGATACAACAGAATCAAACACCGCTTACTATAACCAAATTTTAGACCATTTCGGCCGGCCCGCCCTTACTGCCGAGCAGTTTGCATACTGTCACAGCCATACCGCAGACCGGGCAATTGCGAATCTGTTTCCCGATGAAGAGGGGTTCAGAGCGGCACAAGCCTATCGCAGCCAAATGAGTTATATTCCGTTTTTAAAATATATGGAAATGGAACCGTATCTTAAGCCGTTAATCCAAAGACTCCGGCCCAGATACAAAACCGCCATTGCCACAAACCGGTCAGACACAATGGACCGGGTTATCAGCGAACACGGTCTGGACGGGTATTTTGATCTTGTTGTTTGTGCCGGTGACGTGGATCATCCCAAACCACATCCTGATCAACTGATCAAGATTCTAAAGCATTTCGGGATAGAGCCATGTGATTCACTTTATGTGGGAGATTCGGACCTGGATGAAATTGCGGCAAAGGCGGCGAGGGTGCCCTTTGTGGCTTATAAAAACCGGTCCCTTTCCGCCGACTTTCATATCCAAAGCCTGAAACAAATCGCAGAGATTCTTGGGATATAAATGAAGACTGCTGCAGCCCATTTGATTCTTTTCATGGTCTTACTGTGTCCGGTAAAGGTCGAATCTGCCGGAAATATCGATGATATTCGATCTGTGGTATACGCCTGGGCCGATGCGTGGCAAAACCGGAATATCCAGCGCTACGTGTCTTTCTATAGCCCGGAATTCCGGTCAAAAGGACTCGATTTTAATGGCTGGCTGCAAAAGAAAACCGAGTCTTTTCAACGGCCCGGCCATATTCGTGTGGAAATATCCGACCTGTGGGTCTTTATCGAAGACAAAAATGCCACCGCCAGATTTATTCAACGCTATCAGGGCCCAAACCTATCGGATGTGGGGGAAAAAACACTGGTACTGGTTTATTCTAAAGATCAATGGAGGATTGTCTCTGAACAGTGGACGCCGCTGGCAGTGTCTGCCCCAATGACCAAAAATCAGGCGATTTCTTTAAACCGGCAAAAATATAATGCCGATCATCCACCATCCGAGACGGTTATCTGGAAAAATAAGATTAACGCGGGACCACCGAATAAAACCAGTGTTAAAAGCATCAAACTCAAAACCGCAAAGGATCATGACGAGGTTTTTATTGCTTTGAATACTTTTTCTATTCCACAGATCCAGTCCATAGAAGGGGCCAACCCACGAATTATTGTCAATATTAATAGGGTTTCTTCATGGAGCGGACAGGACGACATCCCGGTTAACGGGAACTTGATCAAAAAGATACGAACCTACCTACACCCTGACACTGAAAAACTTCGCATTATTTTGGACCTCAAACATTCTGATGATTACATTATCGATCAGACCTATGACAGAAAAACAAACATTTACTCGATTTCAGTCAGATAAATTTTTCAAAGGTCTCTATTGATTCCCCAAACCATTATGCTCCCCGCAGTCCGGGCACTGCCAGGTTATACCGTTGCACGACATTCCCCAGAAATTTTCCAACATGCATTCCTGGCAAATGGTAAAGCCGCAGCGGCATCTCCAGCAAAAAAGAAATTTTTTTTTGCAACAATAACAGTTGCTTTGCTTGGCTTTGCGGCGCTTTTCTCTATAAGCTGTTCTTGTTACAGAGCCTTTCATGTTCAACCTCTATACATCTGTCCATGACCACATCAATCCCCGCTGCCGTCAACAGGTCTGCCGCTTCCCGGTTTTCTATATTAAGCTGCATCCAGAAAACTTTTGATTTAAGCCGGATGGCTTCGTGTGCATGGGGAATGATCTGTGTAGAATTTCTGAATACGCTGACAATATCCACGGATTCTTTAATATCATCAAGGGATCTATACGCTTTTTCCCCAAGGATTTCCTTTTGAGCGGGCCGGACCGGAATGATCCTGTACCCATGATCTTTTAGATATCCGGCGACCCTATTGGAATCTCTTTCCGGTTTGGGGCTCAAACCGAGAATGGCGATGGTCTTCGCGGTATTAAGTATATCCCTGATGTTCTCATCCTGGGTAATTATCCGGCCGGTTTTCATGCCATAATTCCTTGAGTGAAGTATTCTTGCTGTTTTAATTCATTGATGATAGAAGCAAACTGCGTATGACAAAAATATAACATTTAATGCAGTCAATTATTCATGTCAACCATTACCGATCTCTCATACGCAATCGAACGTATGAAAAAAAACAAAACACTATATCTGATAGACGGAACCGCATACATTTATCGTGCCTATCACGCCATCCGGGGGCTGACCAATTCAAAGGGACTGCCTACAAATGCGGCTTTCGGATTTACCCGCATCCTGATAAAGCTTATTGAAGACCGGTCTCCGGAATATGTGGTCATGTTTTTTGATGCCAAGGGACCGACGTTCAGGCACGAAATCTATAAAGACTACAAAGCCAATCGTCCTCCCATGCCGGAAGATTTGTCGGTTCAGATCCCGCATATAAAAAAGATAACCCAAGGATTCAATATACCGGTTATTGAAATGCAGGGGTTTGAGGCTGATGATCTTATCGGCACGTTTCGGCTCAGGGCTGAACAAGCCGGGTTTTCTGTGGTTATGGTTACCGGGGATAAGGATTTCCTTCAGCTGGTAACAGACAAGGCCATTATCTGGGACCCCATGAAAGACAAAACCATAGATATACAGACTGTCAGGGAATCTTTTGGTGTTGAGCCCGGCCAGATGATTGACGTCATGGGTCTTTCCGGCGATACGTCGGATAATATTCCCGGTGTACCCGGTATCGGGCCAAAAACCGCCCTGGCACTGATAAAGACTTTCGGAAGCATGGACCGCCTGTATGAACAGCTGGATAAGATTACAAAAAAAAAGCAGCATCAAAATCTTGTTCAATACAAGGCACAGGCCTTTTTAAGCAGAGATCTGGTAAAAATAAACACCCACGTGCCCATAGCGTTTACCCCCCAGGACTTTAAGCTCGAGGAACCGGATAATGTCTGTCTCTCCTCTGTTTTTAAAACGCTTGAATTCAGGCAGTTGCAAAAAGACTTTCCCAAAAAGGCTGATCTTTCAAAAAAACAATATGCTACCGTGTTGGATACGGAGTCTCTTTCTGATCTGGTTACGCGTCTTAACACATCTGATTCGTTTGCCGTGGATACCGAAACCACCTCCAAAGATCCCATGAAAGCCGAACTTGTGGGTCTTTCTTTTTCAATGAAATCTGATGAAGCCTTTTACATCCCCCTTGCCCATGAGTATCCCGATGTGCCCGATCAGCTTGAGCTTAAAACCGTATTGAATTTGCTGAAACCCGTGCTGGAAAACCCCGGCATCAAAAAGATCGGCCAGAACATAAAATACGACTGGATCGTTCTTAAGCACTACCATATCCATCTGGGCGGTGTTGTTTTTGATACCATGCTGGCGTCCTACCTGATCAACCCTTCAAAACGCGCCCACAACCTGGACCAGATTGCTCTGGATTTTCTGGATCATAAAACCATTACCTACGAAGATGTTGCCGGCAAAGGTAAAAAAAATATAAGTTTTGCCGAGGTTCCTCTGGAAAAAGCCGGGCCTTATTCTTGCGAAGATGCGGATATTACCCTGATGGCGTACCATGTTCTGAAGCCCATGCTGGAAAAATCCGATCTTATGGAACTTATGGAAAAAGTCGAGATGCCCCTTGTGCCGGTTTTGATGAAAATGGAAATGACCGGAATATGCGTGAACGAGGATAAGCTTCGCAATCTTTCAAAATCCTTTGAGCACCAGCTTGAGCAGCTTGAAATCAGCATATATTCAATTGCAGGAGAAAGATTCAACATAAGGTCGTCCCAGCAGCTCGGATATATACTTTTTGATAAACTCAAGCTGCCGGTTCAAAAGAAAACGGTAAAAAAGACCGGATATTCCACGGATGTTAATGTCTTGACAACCCTTGCGGACCAGCATGAACTTCC
>JAFDEW010000263.1 GCA_019310125.1 Deltaproteobacteria bacterium
ATGGGGCAGGTCGCTTTCTCGGCGGGTTTAGAGTATGGAGGAAGGAGAATTTCGATAAAGTATGTCCATAATTCTCGGTTAAAGAGCATCGCAATCACGTTTGTAAAGAATGTGCCAAGATGCCAAGAGAGATAGGGGTAACACCTTGATTTTTGATTAAAATGAATTGACACTTCTGATGGATGTTGCTAATTGATTCGGGCACTGAGAGTCTGGAGGGACCGAATTAAAAAATTGCCAACTGGCAATAATCCAAAAACTGTTTGCAATAGCGATGAAGCATGATGGCAGCTCTCCGATTTCACCGCATTTATTGTGTTACAGGGCACGCCCTGCGCCTTGCAACTGCGGCGAAATCGGCAATTGCAGATTTTAGGTAAAAGGCAAACTGCACAAACTGCGGGGTTTGTGGGTTAGGTTTTGAATTTTTAAATTGATATGGAACAACTTATCTCCGTAATAATAGGTGTGCTCATTGCCTCAATATTATCAATGGGTTACCTTCACATTTCCGAAAATTTAAAAATTAGGAGCGAAGTGCTTCTTGAAGTCGTTGGTTTTTGTGATGAAATATATTACCATCTTCAGAATTTTCATAGTTTTAAAAATTCGGAGTACACAGATAGGGATCTTGATCTTACAATTGAGGATTATCAGTGTTTAAGCAGAGAATTGACTGTGCTTCTCACATCGACCAAAGTCTATAAAAAAATGGCGATAGCTTTTGGAGAAAAAGAGGAACTGGGTCTTTTCCTTGAGTTAAGCAACCAATTGCACCAAGTTGCGAGTATTTTGCACAGAGCCACGCCAAGTGCCGGGATTAACGAGGGACAGCAAGTCAACCAACTTTTCAAGGAAAAGATTGATCCGTTACGACACAAGCTAATACGAGACTTGATGAAGAGGGCAAAGGTTACCGGAATCCTGCCCGATATATATAAATGCCAGATGCCTACATTTTATAAGATAACATCTTATTTTATAAAACCAAAAACCTAACCTTTTTGCTTCACGCTGCCCAGTGTTCCGCTTTCGCTCCACACCGTCAGGTGAGCAGGCCGTCTGGTCTGCGGTGCATTATCAGGACAGGCATCTAACGGGGCCATACCACATCAATATTCAGACACCATGGCATCATTTTTATGAAATACCGGGGTGGGCAAATGTCGAGGATTAGACTATACATGGCCCCCATGAAGGGGTTTACCGATCATTTGTTCAGGAGTGCGTTTGCAGACCATTTCGGCGGGTTCGACCTGGCGGTGGCTCCGTTCATCGCCAGCAAACCGGATCACCGCATCAAGAGAAAGTACGTCAAAGACGTGCTTCCGGAAAACAATACCCGCATGCCGGTTGTCCCTCAGATTCTGAGCAAAACCGCAGCGGATTTTATCGTTTTGGCCAACTACCTGTATGACCTGGGGTATGACACCGTCAACTGGAACCTGGGCTGTCCCTATCCCATGGTGGCCAACAAGAAACGGGGCTCCGGCATGCTGCCCTACACGGACCGAATTCGGACCTTTCTCGACAAGGTCATTCACGAAATCCACGGATCACTTTCCATCAAAGTACGGCTTGGATGGAAAGAAAACGCCGATATTTTCAGGCTGCTGCCGGTTATCGACCAATACCCTCTATCGGAAATCATCATTCATCCCCGAACCGGTCTGCAGCGTTACCAAGGGTCTGTGGATCTGGACGCTTTTGAAGATTGCCTGGCCGTGATACGACACCCGGTGGTTTACAACGGGGATATCCGAACGGTTGGCGATTTCAGGCGGCTTTCCCGGCGCTTTGACCGCGTTCATGCATGGATGATCGGACGCTGGTGCCTGGCCGATCCCTTTCTGCCGGGTTGCATCACAACGGGTGCCGATGATATTCCGGACAAAATCTATCGGATGCAACGGTTTCACGAGGCCCTGTTTGAGGCCTACAACGGCGTTTTAGATGGTCCTTCCCACGTGTTGAACAAGATGAAAGGACTCTGGCGATATTTTTCACTGCCCTTTGAAGACTGCAGAAAGACAATGAAAAAAATTACAAAAACGCGCCAGCCGGATCAGTACCTGGAGCGGGTAAATTTGTTTTTCGGGACGGAAGCGCAATTGCGCCAGCCGAAGGCGGACCCTTCGGCCTGAAATGCTTTTTTTCAGGAGATATGCAGGTCCGGTTTTCCCTTGCGGCGCCTGATGACCTTGACATCACTGGATATGTTTTTGGTGGGTTGATTTTTGTTTTTGTCCTGGTCGTTCTGTGCAAAAAGCTGGAACAGCTTTGCCTCAATTTCTTTTCGTTTGCTCTCTTCCATTAATCCTTCTTCTTTTTGGGTGGATTGTTTTTTAATAACCGATTGCCCCCTAATTTAGCGAACCGGTTAAGTGCTCGTATAAATGCCAGATGGCCTTTTCTGCGAATCTGGTTATCTCTTCCGGTCACCTATTGGTAATCGTTTTTACGTATGTGAAACGAAAAAAAAAGTATTTAAACCGGATAATGGATACAGATCGATTCGGGGATAACGATATTCCCGTTCAGGAAAGTTAAATCACTTTGCATGTTGGCTATCCTATTTAACTGTGCTTGGCAAGTTCAAAATGCACTTTTTTTGACCCGTTTGATCGGTCAGCAACCTATATGATCAAAAAATTGCATCTATTCAAATAGTTACCATTTTAAAAAATTATTGCCCGAGATGACGAAAAAGCCTAAAATTTCGACGGCCCGGTTAAGTTCGAATATTCTATCATATTATTTTCGCAAGTTTCCCGACCGGATGCGATCGAGGGCGGTTTGGATGGGTTGCGGGTCGATATGCCGCATGAGGGTGCCGATGTACTGAATCTGCCTGCGCCGGGCGCCATGCTTCCTTATTTTACGTGCGAATTCGATGGCCGTCAGAAGCTCCTCCGGCAGCTCCATGGTCTCAAGCTGGCCGGACGGCAGGGCGACCAACTGTTCGCCCAGGCGCTGCAGGGCCCGGTCCTCATTTTTTTTTCGGGTTCTGCTTTTATAATCCGCATCCATTTTGCAGGCCTCCTCCTTCCGGTCTACCCAACATCAATACCCGTTAAAATTTTCCTCCTCCGGCGCGTTCGCGTTCTTCCCACCGAAGAACGGACTTTCCCAAAATTAAGTTGATTTTACAGCCAAACTCCTGCAATATTTACCTTAACGTTGCAAAAGTCGGAGAACTTCAGATCCGCGGCGTCAAGGGTGAATCCGTAATAGTTCTACTGCGAACCCTTGACAACAAAGGATCTGGAGTTCTCCGGCTTTCCCGAAGGGTAAAAAACATGGCGAAAAACGGCCAAGATCCTTGAATTCACCAGCGGTTAATTCCTGGACAGGACGCCTTTGTATCTTTTTGTCTAATATTATCAAAACTGTATACTTAATTCGCCATGCTTTTTATGCAACATTAGGGTTTACCATGGTGCGGCAACGGCAGGGTTCATTAACAGCTAATACCGCAAAAGGTTTGAAATGATCAAGCAATATCTCGGCCGTTCTTTCCGGCTCCGATTGAAACGAAAGTGGTGAAAAATGGTATCAACCGATTGGGTCAAACGCCGTAGAAGAGAAAAGCGACAAGCGGCGGTATATCAGTATCAGAAGGATTGCCGTTATTTTGCCCAGATAGCCGACGGCTTAAAAGAAGCCGGTGCGGAGGAACTGGCTGAACTCGGCGCTGAAGATGTCAGGCCGGAATTCAGCGGAATTTATTTCAGGGCGGACAAATCAACCCTGTATGGAATTAATTATCTGACCCGGCTTGTTTCACGGTGCCTTGCGCCTTTAATATCATTCGCTTGTCATGATACCGATATGCTGTATCAAAAGGCCAAACAGATCGAGTGGGAAGATTTTTTTGCAAAAGGCAATACCTTTGCCGTATCGGGGAATGTTTCCGACAGCGCGATTTCGCATTCAAAGTTCGCTGCCCTCCGCCTTAAAGATGCGGTGGCCGACTATTTCAAAGAAAAAACCGGTCAGCGTCCGGATGTGTCGGTAAGGGATCCGGATATCTTGCTGAATCTTCATATCAGGCACGATAAGGCTGTCATAAGCCTCGACACCTCAGGTGGCGCGCTTCACCGGAGAGGATACAGAGAGGAGACTGTTTCTGCGCCGATGCAGGAAACCGTTGCCGCCGCGATTATCCGATTCAGCGAATGGGACGGTTCGGTTCCTTTATATGATCCTTTGTGCGGTTCGGGAACCCTTTTGTGTGAAGCGCTCATGCGGTATAGCCATATTCCTGCGGGTGTTTTCAGAAATCGATTCGGTTTTGAATGTCTACCCGACTTTGACGGTGCTGTCTGGAAGCAGGTAAAAAAAGAGGCCGACGGACACATCCGGGAACTGCCGAAAGGGCTGATTGCGGGAAGTGATGTGTCCGCGGAGGCTGTCCGCGCGGCGCGGACAAACCTGATGGGGCTCCATTACGGAAATAACGTAAGCGTTGAAAGGG
>JAFDEW010000264.1 GCA_019310125.1 Deltaproteobacteria bacterium
TTCATTGACGACTATCTTATGCAAATCAAGAAGCGTAACAAAGGGTTAAGTGTTCGAAGCAAATTTCTTCTACAGGCGATTCTGGCCATTGCAACCGGGGTCCTTATTTGCTCATACGCCGGCTTCTCCACCCGGCTAACCATTCCGTTTTTTAAAAATATTTCACCGGATCTCGGAAAAGGATACATTCTGTTTGCCGCCCTTGTCATTATCGCCACATCAAATGCGGTCAATATCACGGACGGCCTTGATGGTCTTGCCATCGGACCTTTTATCATCGCTTCAGCCGCATATATGATCTTTGCTTATGTGACCGGACATTTCAAAATCGCCAATTACCTGCAGCTCAGATATGTGGCCGGAAGTGGTGAAATGGCCATTTTCTGCGGTGCTATGGCCGGATCAGGTCTGGGTTTTCTGTGGTTCAATTCATACCCCGCACAAATTTTCATGGGCGATGTGGGTTCTCTTGCCCTGGGAGGGGCAATCGGCACCGTGGCGATTATCACCAAACAGGAAATACTGCTCATTCTGGTGGGCGGGCTTTTTGTCATTGAAACACTATCCGTAATTTTTCAGGTGGGCTTCTTCAAGATAACCAACGGACGCAGGATTTTCAGAATGGCCCCGCTTCACCATCATTTTGAACTTAAAGGATGGCCTGAACCCAAGGTTATTGTACGATTCTGGATCATTGCCATCGCACTGGCACTGCTTGCTATGAGTACGCTGAAACTTAGATAAAAGGTGACCGTTCACGGTTCAAAGTTCACGGTTCAAAGGTTGGGGAATTTGCGGTTTCCGCATTCTGAAAAATGAAGTCGAGGAGTTGAGGGGGACAATGGGCTGAAAATATAAATACAAGATGCTGGTAGATTATCTTTAATTTTGAGCTGAATACCCACAATTTCTTTGGTTATCAGAATAGATCAAGCGACCTGTCGCTGATATTGAAAACGAAAACATGTAGAATATCGCAAACTCATTAACCCTGAACCTTTGAACCCTGAACCCGTGAACGGTTACAATAAAAGATGGATCTTAATCACAAAAATATTCTCATCGTGGGCCTCGGCAAATCAGGTATTGCAGCGGCACGGTTCGCCAGAAAAAAAGGCGCCTTTGTCACGGTAACGGATATGGCCGGTGAAAAAGAACTGGGCGTTCATGCCGCCATGGCGCATAAACTGGGAGTCATCATGGAACTCGGGAAACACGACATTAAAACCTTTGAACGCGCTGATCTTATCGTGTTAAGCCCCGGCGTTCCCCATACCATCCTGCCCATACAACGGGCCATGGCAAAAGGGGTTCCCATAGTCGGAGAATTCGAACTTGCTGCAAGATATATCCGGGAACCGGTTATTGGAGTATCCGGCACCAACGGCAAAACCACAACCACCACACTTTTGGGCAGTATGCTCAAAAATTCGGGGGTTAAGGTCTTTGTCGGCGGCAATATCGGCAACCCATTGATCGATTACGCAGACAAAACAGGAACAGCAGATATGGTTGTGGCTGAAGTCAGCAGTTTCCAGCTCGATACCATCGATACCTTCCGACCGCGTGTGGGGGTTCTGCTAAATATCACTGACGATCATCTGGACCGATATCCGGATTTTAAGTCCTATGCCCGGTCAAAAGCCCGGCTTTTTGAAAATCAGCAACACAGCGACATCGCAGTTTTAAACGGGTCCGATCCCATCATCCGTTCGCTAACCAAAGACCTTCAGGCCCGAAAACTCCTCTTTTCTCATCAGGAGAATTCTCGGGTTAAAGACAGGGCAAGTGCGATCATCAGCCGGGGGGATTCGTCAACTCCTGCCAACATAACCATTCGCATGAAAGAACACCAAAATATATCCCTGCACCTTTCCGGAACAAACTTTCCGGGCCGGCACAATCTTGAAAATGCCGCCGCAGCATCATTGGCGGCCCTTGCCGTTGGCGGGACCCCGGAAGGAGTGCAATCCGCCCTCAACGATTTTAAGGGGCTTTCCCATCGAATAGAATATGTCGCAACCATAGAAGATGTGCGTTTTTTCGACGATTCAAAGGCAACAAATGTGGATGCGGTCATAAGAGCACTTGAAACCTTCGGAGAACCCATCGTCCTTATCATGGGCGGCCGTGATAAGGGAGGAGATTTTCGCAAACTTTTTGAACCGATTCGACAACACATTAAAGAACTGATCCTCATGGGAGAAGCAAAGGATAAAATAAAATCTGTTCTCAAGGACGCTTGCAGGGAAAGAGTGCAAACCGCATCTTCAATGGAAGCTGCGGTAATTTCGGCATATCATGCGGCATCGCCCGGTGATATTGTGCTGTTATCTCCGGCCTGTTCAAGCTTTGACATGTATAGCAGTTATGCTGAACGCGGAGAAGATTTTGGCCGGGTGATCGGCAAGCTTAAACAAGTCAAAAGAAAAAAAGCATGACCAAAACCGATCAAAATAGCCGGAAGGTCGGCGCACAGTCCTTATATTACGATGTCAGGCTGTTGTTCCCGGTTCTTTTCCTGGTGGGGATAGGAATTGTAATGGTGTATAGCGCAAGTTCCGCCCTGGCCTTTAAAAAATTTGGAACCGAGTATTATTTTTTAAAAAAACAATCGCTTTTCGCGCTACTGGGGATCGTCGCTCTAATAAGTTGCAGCCGTTTCCCCTACCGGTTTTTTCGTTCTTTGACATATCCGCTCCTTATTCTGGCTCTGGTTTTTCTTGCGGCAATCCTGATTACCGGACTCGGATATTCGGCGGGAGGGGCAAAACGGTGGTTCCGTCTGGGGAGTTTTTCATTTCAGCCCTCTGAATTTGCCCGTTTTGCTCTGATAATCTATCTTGCTTACTCCATGAACAAAAAAAAGGATGTGCTTAAGAATTTCTATGTGGGGTTTCTGCCGCATATTATGATGCTTTTTATGTTCACCGTTCTGATCATTTTTCAGCCGGACTTCGGTTCAGTGGTTATTCTTGGAGTTCTTACATGGATTATGCTTTTTGTGGGCGGAGTTCGCCTTTCGTATCTAATAGCGTCATTGGGTTTGATACTCCCCGCTGCATATTTTTTTATGATCAGTGCTGATTATCGCCTAAAACGGATCACGAGTTTCCTGGATCCGTGGCAGCATTCCGCAAACGACGGCTACCAGATTGTACATTCCCTCATGGCGTTTGGCACCGGAGGCATATGGGGCGCAGGTATCGGCAACGGTTATCAGAAGCTGTTTTACCTTCCTGAACCCCATACGGATTTTATCTTTTCGGTCATCGGGGAGGAACTTGGCCTTTGGGGGGTCTTGATTATTTTGGCTCTTTATATACTGATCTTGTGGAGGGGGATCTCTATTGCCTCAAATTGTGGGGATTCTTTCGGATCGTTTTTAGCAATCGGGCTGACAACGGCAATCGGCCTTCAGGTTTGCGTTAACATGGGAGTTGCCCTCGGACTCCTGCCGACCAAGGGACTTACCCTCCCTTTTTTGAGTTACGGCGGCACATCCCTGTTATTAAATATGGCATACATCGGTATACTGATGAATATCGGAACCGCTAAAAAAGTGCTTAAAAAGCCTAAGGGTTCCAAAACCTAACCCGTGACGAATTCTATCTTTTACCCATTCATCACGGATTGAAGTGGGTTCAAATCACAAACGGCAAATAACAATTATGGCGCAGAACCACAAAAAAAAAGGCATAGCAAAAGACGTTCCCTCATTTGGGAAGTCTTCGGCTCCCCTGCGCATTGTCATCGCCGGCGGAGGAACCGGCGGCCATCTTTTTCCGGGCATTGCCATGGCTCAAGAATTTACGGCCAGAAATCCGAACAACAGACTCTTATTTGTCGGGACGGGCAAACCCTTTGAAACCACCGCATTATCAAAAGCAGGTTTTGCCCATAAACGTATTACATCAGAAGGAATCAAGGGTCGGGGATTTTGGAACCAGACCAGGTCTATCCTGAAAATACCCAAGGGGATAGTTGAATCCGTCATGATCCTGAAACAGTTCAGGCCGGATCTGGTCGTTGGTGTGGGGGGATATTCCGCAGGTCCTTTGGTTGCGGGAGCATGGCTTTTGGGCATTAAAATAGTTCTTCATGAGCAAAATCTTCTGCCGGGAATTACAAACCGAATTTTATCCCGTCTTGCCGACCGGATATATGTTTCGTTTGATGATATTCCCACCGGTTTTAATCCCAAAAAAGTTCTTTATACCGGAAACCCTGTACGCAGAGAAATCCTGCAATCTGCAACGGATCAAAAAGTCG
>JAFDEW010000265.1 GCA_019310125.1 Deltaproteobacteria bacterium
CGGCTATATTAGCTCCTTCGCGCTTTGTGACCAGCCGCCATTCGGTAATATTCTTCAAACGAATTCTTAATGAGTCAAAACTTCCGATCGTCCCATCATGTACAGCACAGCACTCATCATCCCATGTTTTCCCTGCTCTTGCCATGTTTGAGCAAAAACGACATTTAACGGTTTTCTGACCACACAATCGGCATTTGCAAACGTTTCTTCTAAGAATGTTACGCTGAATGACCGTGTGCCAAGACTTGCGAAAACACCAAGAACACCACTGACGTCCCATATCGTTCCTCCCCATTAATGAGCTGAAATTCGCTCGTACGTTTGTTAATATTTTTTTTAGCTTAATTTATACAGACCAGATACTCTCAGCACCTATGTCGCCTATGTGTATATTTAATCTGACTATTAATCCTATGCTCTAATTAAATACCTTCTTCTTTTCGAGTATCTTAAAAAAAGTATTACCATCAATCCAATTATTAGTAGGCCCCTTTGTATGATCAATTTTCCATCGTTTATCTCTTATCTTATCATTATCCATATTCTTCAGTGCGTTTTCACCACCTTGAATTCCTATGTAAACTTTATCATTAAAGCCTTTCGCTATTCTAAACAAAACATCAGAATAGAAGGTTCCCTGCCACTTAATATCAACCTCTTCATTATTTATAAGCCATTTGGTAACTTTGTTAAAAAAATCAATTTCCAACCAACCCGGTTTATTCGACATATCTGACGTTGTGTACTGGAAAGAATTAGTCTTGATTTGATCTATTGACATTCTTCTTAATAATCCCCCAATTCCATTCTGGACCCCTACAAAACCCTCTGTTTTATCCCACAATACATATACATTGTGCCTGTCTTCAGTAAGAGGATTCTCTCCTGTGTAAGATGATGTAGATCTTTCATACTCATAGCCAGTAAAGTCATTTAAAATAAAATGTTTTAACGCCTTAAGAGTATGGCGAGTATACTCTGGGATTGGATCGATATTCCCTAACCATTCGTCTTTTAACAAAGATTCAATAATGTTGGATATTGAGGGAAAGTCTCCTTCACTTTTTTGCCATGTCACTATCATCTTAAAATCATTACCGCTTGTTTGTATATTTTCAAAAGTGTATTCAATATTTGGTGATAAAGCACCATCACTAGCAGCAGGTACTAAAAAGATTACTGCAATTTTATATTGATTATCGTACCGGTTAGTTACAGTTTTTTTCAATCCTTCATATTGTAATGCCAACTGTTTTAGATTTGAAATAGATTCGCTACGTATTTTATTTTCAATGGAAAAAATCCAATCATCAATTATTAGAACTATGTCAATAAAAGCAATATCCACCCCATATTCAAGGAAACTGCTCCATTGTAACTGATTTTCATATTCTACTCTGAGTTTAGAAGACAGCTTTTCTGTAAGGCCTTCGAGTTCTGTTTTATATTTGGCTATTTCTTCTACAAATTTTGATAAAAATGAATACCCCAAGCCATGTTCCATATTTGGATTTAATAACCATGTAATTATGGCGGAAGCATACTCTTCCTGAAAACCTTTTTTAGCCGATGCAAACACTTTAAAAATATTCATTAGAAATATCCTTCTGTTAAATTATTACGCATAAAATGTTCATGATAACTTGGTTGGAAAATCTAATCGTTAAATATATTGATCCTGTCCTCAAATAAGTTGTTCTGCTTCAAATACCCTTCACGACTTCCATTTCTATTAAAAATATTTGTTCTCTCCTCATCCAATCGATCCTGCTTTAAGTGACCCTTCCGTTCTCCCTCTTTGCCATAAAAATTTGTTTGGTCCTTGTTCAGCCAATCCTCCTTGAGATAACCTTTTATCTGCCCCTTACTGTCATAAATATATGTCCTATCTTTAAAAAATCGGCCTTGCTTTAAATATCCTTTTCTTGAACTGTTTCGATCGTAAATATTTGTACGATCCGGATATAGTCGATCTTGCTTCAAATAACCTGTTCGACCGGAACGTTCAGATTTGTAACCACCGGCGAGAATAAGGTTGGGGAAAATCAAAAAGGATAAAATTACGAAAAATATAAATTTGGATCTCATATCCACTCTCAAGTCTTAAAACATCTCTTTTAATATCAAGAATTTTTTTCAAATCTTTCCAGAAGTTCATCCCTAATTTTGACCATTGCGAGGGTGTCGTAACCGCAATATGTGAGCAAGTCTTGCTTAATTTTTGCTTTTTCGTCTGCTGATGTCCCTGGATCAAGCATTCTCAAGTATTCAAGAGAAGCTATGCTGCCTTCCTGTATTGCCAGATTTCCGTGATTCATGGATGGAACCATAACAGGAAGAACTGCTTTAAGGGAAAATGAACCGTAAAATTCTGGATGGTAATAATGCTTCCGGATGAGTGCATATAAATCCTTGAACCGATTCAGGAGGTTAAGCAATTGATCTCTGATGTCAAAAAACTGGTCCCCCAATTGATTCACTATTCTTTTTTCATAATTTGAATAAACAAAAATGGTTCCACCTGTACCCAGTGTTTCAAGCAAAGTTTCTGTAAATTCCTCGCAAGGGTCTTTATCCTCAACACAAAGATATTCCATGTGTTCAACACGGCCATCTTCATAAAGAATGTGATTAGACCATTGAAAGGGTATGGTTTGATAGGGCCGGGTGTTAGGATAGCGGGGAATCGCCGATGCGAATGTTTCGAAATCGAGGAAATGCGCAGGGTATTGGACATCCATTAGCTCGTCTTCAAGTTCAGGTGCTATGAACTCTTGGCCGTCTGCAACACATTTTTTGATTCTTTCCTGGATAAGGGAGAGGGGAAATTCGTCTGGAATTTCTGAGATATCCTCAACACCCAATTCCACCAGTTGTTCAAATTTATCTTGAGTCATCCCGCTCAAATCCATCACCCAATATTCGGGCATATCTGATGTGCAGTATTCCCAAAATTCACACTGGTAAGGATTCATGCAATGTTTTGACGGGTGAATATCAGGCGGAGTTTCCCATGAAAGAATGTTTTGTAATTTTTTAATTTGGGAGATAATTTCTTGCTGGCGGTTTACGTTTTCCTCGGTCAGGTCAGAAAAATAAAAAAGCTGATTCAGATCAAGCTGGTTTCCATCATAGACATATGCATTATTAATGTGCAAAATACCGGCACCGGAAATTTCCATGCCCAATCCCTTCAGAATATAATATTGGATTCCAAGATCAGGTTTATATACATCTTTGACGGACGTCGAGGACTTCACCTCGATCAGGTTCCATGATGTAGCGTCCTTTCTCTCCAAAATATCAACCCGAATCCGGATTCTATTGTAAGTGAATGCCGCCTCATAAATTGCCGCGACATTTGTGTTGCTCATGGCGTTACGGGTGGATTCCTCAGCCTTCACGTGATGACGGTAACTCTCTTGAATACGGATACCGTTGGTGTACAAGGACGTCGCCAATCTTCCCACTTCATGTCCCGTGTCAAAAAGTGCTTGCTGGCCCGGTGGCGGTTTTGTCGCCAGTTCGGAATGATAACACTGATACCACAATCGCAGTGGACATTGCAGGCCGGCAATGAACCGTGATTTTGAAAGCATAGGTTTTTTCGGATATTTCATCATTAATCTTAGCAATTTGTCGATTTAAGGATTCCCCGGGACTTCTCAAAAAATTGTCAGTAAATGGCGATCAATATCCTTTCACCCGCTGATATTTTCTTGGCAAGTAGAGCAGCGACATCACGATAGTTAAAATTCCAAAAACCAGGATTATTGGAAAGTAAATAAGTAACCGGTTCAATTATCCACCTTTATTATTTCATCGTTTGTTCATCGACATTAATTTAAGATAGAGTTTTTAATAATACTATACTCAATACTCTTTTAATCAAGGATCAAGGTTTGATCCCTATCCCTGAAAATAGAAACTTATTATTTTAGGGGCGTCCCGGTAGTCCCAATGTTCGAACACTCCACCGCTCCAACCGGCACATCTCGGCGTAGAAATCGCGTTGAATATCATTTTTGAGCGGTAGAATCGCGACAAAATGGCTCCAGCTCAATTATCGTGACAGTGTCACGACAATCTCTCCTTCAGGAAAAACCTCAGCAAAACGAACCATTCGAAAAAGATTGGGACGGGAAAAACCATTTCCAAATTCTTTGACCAATTGTATCGACAGCGTCGAGATAATTTCCTCGCCGTAGTCCGCCCGTTTTTCTTTCAAAATATCCTGTCGTATACTGCTGCCGATT
>JAFDEW010000266.1 GCA_019310125.1 Deltaproteobacteria bacterium
TTTGGCATGGGGTGCATTACCCGTTTGTTAATAGCTTTCCAAGACTTTTTGGTTTCAGGTGTCAGTGTTCAGGTTTCAGGTCTGGCGATTCCTGACACCTGAAACCTGAAACCTAACACCCGAGACCCGATGGCGAGGTTTTCGCTCAAATATAAATAAATTAATGCGTGAGAACCATTTTAACAAATCGGTAATGCTCCCTTGGCATGAGCCTTGCATTTTATGATAGCATTTTTGTCCATGATTTTTTACAGGGATTTTTTACAGGAAAAGAATTTGACGAGTAACCTTTAACGCGTTAAAAAGGAGGAGAACCATGTCTAAGAAACATTACAAAATTGAAACATCATGCCCTCAATGCGGATGTAGCGCTGTTTCGCATCTTTCTACCGAGGAAATCAAAGAAAGATTCGGTGATGTTCCAAACGTTGAGATGGAATGTAGTGAATGTATGATCAAATATAATACCGACATGGAGAAAGCATGCCCGGAGTGGGATAAGGAATGCAAGATGAAGGAATAATCAAAAATGACGGTTTCGTAAAAAGCCCAACTTCTGCGTTGTGCTGCATTTCGCAATCATTCAACGTACGAAAAGTACGCCTCATGATTACAAAATTTGCACGCCTTGAATTTGAACTTTTTACGAAACCGTATTTTACTGCGGATGATGTATTTGAAATGGCCGAAAAGCTTGAAAGAAACGGAGCCAAGTTTTATAGAACAGCAGCTGAAAATGTTTCTGATCCCAAGTCAAAAGAGCTTTTAATCGGACTTGCGGAAATGGAAGATGAACACGAAAAGACATTTGCTTTATTGAGGGCCGGTCTGTCCAATGCCGAAAAAATCGCGACCGTTTTTGACCCGGAAAATGAATCTGCCCTTTATCTTCGAGCACTTGCAGATACCCGTGTTTTTTTTGTTTTTTATATTGATACTTCATTGATGAAAGAGATTCTCAAGGCTGCCATTGTTGCCGAAAAAGACTCAATCGTATTTTATCTGGGCTTAAAGGATGTTGTCCCGGACCAACTGGGGAAAAGCAGACTGGATACGATTATCAAAGAGGAAATGGTGCATATTAGAATTCTCGCCAAAGAGCTTATTTCTCTTAACGAGTAATTTTTATGCATGTCTCATGATACAACTGTGTATCAATAATAGTTATGAGACGATTTTCAACCCCATCCTGCCTTAGGGTGAATTCAGGAACTTTAACCCAATTGGAATAGTGGAGTAATGAATTAATGGGTATGAAGGAGTTTTTTACAATTATAATGTTTTCCTTCCACCTTTATCCCCAATACTCCAACATTCCAGCATTCCATTCTTCCATTCTGATGAAATAAACAGGTTGCCATTAATAAAATGGTAACTTTTCTGAACTGCTGTTTTTTCTTAATGCCCACTAATATAGTCAAACAGCCAGGCAGGTTAAATTTTATCACCAGTAGGCTCCATAATATATATTACCTGAATTGAGCGATTTTTTACTCGATCTGCACCGATCTCTTGCGCATCAAGGATCCGCGAAAATCCTCGACATATCCGCGGGTATGCCTGCGGTTTTCGCGAACCCTTATGCATCAAGATCTCAGCACATCTCTTCGCAAAAAATCGCTCAACTCAGGTATTAATATCCTGCTATTCTTTTAAGGACTTTTCTCCATCTGGCACGAAACTTGAAATAACTCATGATAGAAATTTGTAATGATGAGTATCTTTGTGTGTTTATTTTTTAACATAAGGATTATCAGGGGTCATTTTGTATACTGATACAGGAGGATACCATGTGGGAATATACCGAAAAAGTTAAAGATCATTTTTTGAATCCGCGAAATGTGGGTGTGATAGAAAACGCTGATGGTGTTGGCGAAGTGGGCTCACTGGCATGCGGTGATGCTTTAAAACTCACTTTAAAAATTGATGGCGATAAAAGAATTAGCGATGCAAAATTCCAAACCTTCGGTTGTGCAAGTGCTATTGCATCATCTTCGGCTTTGACCGAGATGCTTAAGGGAATTACAATAGATGAAGCGGAAAAAATTACAAATAATGATATCGCAGAATATCTTGGAGGACTTCCAAAGGAAAAGATGCACTGCAGTGTTATGGGCCGTGATGCTTTGGAAAAAGCGATAGCCAATTATCGGGGCGAACCGGAAAAACGGGTTGACGGTGAAATTGTGTGTGAGTGCTTTGGGGTCACCGATCTTGAAATCCAAAGGGCAGTTACGGAAAACAACCTGAAAACCATCGAGGATGTTACGGATTATGTTAAAGCAGGCGGCGGGTGTGAGAGCTGCCACGATAAAATTCAGGAGATCATTGAATCTGTTATCGGCACGCCCGTTACGAAGAAGACCAGACCTTTGGGAATGACCAATATCCAGAAAATCAGGCTTATTGAAGAGACATTGGAACGTGAAATAAACCCCGAACTCAAAAAAGACGGCGGCGGCATTGAATTTATTGATTTTGCAGACAATACGGTTTTCGTAAAATTGCGCGGCACGTGCTCGACATGCAGCGCCTCTCAAGTGACGTTGAAACATTATGTGGAAACAAGGATAAAGGAACTGGTTTCCCCTGAACTGGTGGTAGAAGAGGTGAAACAATGAAGACCATATATGTGGATAACAACGCAACAACACGGGTCGCCCCGGAGGTTCTGGAAGTCATGCTCCCCTATTTAAATGAGTTTTACGGCAACCCCTCCAGCATGCATTCCTTTGGCGGGAACGTAGCACATAAGATCAAGGAAGCGCGCGCAAAAGTCGCATCGTTGATCAACGCATCTCCCGATGAAATCATGTTTACCAGTTGTGGAACCGAAAGTGACAGTACCGCTATTCATGCGGCGATCTCGTCTGTTCCCGATAAAAAACATATTATAACCTCACGGGTAGAGCATCCTGCCGTAAAGAATTTATTTGAGCATCTTTCAAAGAAAGGCTACCGGGTTACATTTGTTCCGGTTGACCGAAAGGGAATGCTTGACCTCGATTATCTTTACAACAGCCTTGCCGATGATACTGCCATTGTGAGCATTATGTGGGCAAATAACGAAACCGGTATGATTTTTCCGGTCCAAGAAATATCACAGGTCATAAAGACAAAAGGGATTGTTTTTCATACCGATGCGGTTCAAGCTGTGGGCAAGCTGCCCATCGATGTCAGCAAATCAGAAATAGATATGCTGTCTATTTCAGGGCATAAGATTCATGCACCCAAGGGAATCGGCGCTCTTTATGTCCGTAAAGGGACCCGGTTTTCTCCGTTTCTTATCGGCGGCCATCAAGAAGGCGGCCGGCGAGGCGGAACCGAAAATGTCGCCTATATTATCGGGATTGGAAAGGCGAGCGAACTGGCGGCAACCCACCTTGAAGAGATGGCAACCCGTGTGGAGAAACTACGGGACAAGCTTGAAAATGAATTATTAAAGCGAATTCCCAATGCGATAATAAACGGGGACACAGAGAACCGACTGCCGAATACCACAAGCATCAGCTTTGAATATGTTGAAGGGGAATCGATTCTCTTAATGATGGATGAATTGGGCATTTGCGCTTCCTCAGGTTCCGCATGCACATCAGGTTCTCTTGAACCTTCTCATGTGTTGCGTGCCATGGGCGTCCCGTTTACGGCCGCACACGGCTCCATACGATTCAGTCTGGGTATCTACAGTACGGAAGACGAAATCGATTTTATCGTAGAAAAACTTCCGCTAATTATTGAAAACCTTCGAACCATGTCACCTTTTTGGAAATAATGATCCGGGTGATGTAAGGGGTACTGAGTTAAAAATTTTTAATGGGGCTTTATCACATGGATAACAATATAAAAGAAAGCCGGCCCACCTGTAAAACAGATAAGGAGTCCTTATCCCGATATCGGGATAAGCTTCCGGGAATTGTTGAACATATCATTGAAAACTGTGATGACAGTGACTGCTTCACTCATGTGGACCATGAACCGATTCCATCTGAGGGATATGTTGTAGATATCATAGACAAATTAAGGGAAATTCTTTTCCCTGGGTATTTTGCCAGGGGAAAGGTCGATCCTGTGAATCTGAAATACAATATCGGACAATCTGTTTCAGTTTTGTTTGACATACTTTCCGAGCAGATTACCCACAGCATGCGGCACGACTGCTTTAGATACGATCTGCCGTGCAGAGAATGCGAAGAACAGGGGCAAAATATTGCGCTTGCCTTTCTGGAATCTATTCCATCCATACGAAAAACATTGGCAACAGATGTGCGGGCAACATACGACGGAGACCCTGCGGCAAACAGCTATGACGAAATTATTTTTAGCTATCCCGGTATGTTTGCTGTAACCGTACAGCGGGCGGCCCATATGCTTTTTGAATCTCAAGTGCCGCTTCTTCCTCGCATCATGACGGAACATGCCCACAGTTTAACCGGTATAGATATCCATCCGGGGGCTGAAATCGGGGAAAGTTTTGTGATTGATCATGGAACGGGGGTAGTGATCGGTGAAACCACGGTAATTGGTAAAAACGTGCGTATCTATCAGGGCGTCACACTGGGAGCCCTTTCACTGCCCAAAGATGCCGGGAAGCGGTTGAGAGGGAAGAAACGCCATCCCACAATAGAAGATGATGTTATCATCTATTCGGGTGCTACGATTTTGGGCGGAGACACCGTAATCGGTGCGCGTTCCGTAATCGGAGGAAATGTCTGGATAACGGAATCTGTTCCTCCGGATACAAGAAGTAAAAATATTGTGTGAATTATCTCAGGCCTGGGGGGGTGAAAATTGCCGTGTATACAGATGGAATTTTAATCCCATTTTTGTTCCATATTTTAAGGTTTCAGGTTTCAGGTGTCAGGAATGATGAACAGAGGCACTGGCTCCTGAAACCTGACACCTGAAACCAGGTAT
>JAFDEW010000037.1 GCA_019310125.1 Deltaproteobacteria bacterium
TTCAAAATGAACTGCGCAATTCCTATTGCAATACAGACAGCTTCCAAATTTCAAAGAGCAGAATGACTTGCACTCATATGCAAAAACTTAACCGGAATTTACTGGAAAACAATAAATCAATAAAAAAAAACCCGGCCTGGATAACAGACCGGGTTTTTGGTTTTTCAATATACGCCTTGTTAATACATCGAGCTCTCCGGATGAAAAACATTAAGCTCCTTGAGATCATCTCCCAGGTATTCTCTTTCGTTGGGCCCGAGAATTCCCAGGGAAAGGCATATCAGCGTCCACAGGTGTACCGTACCCCATGCATGATCACGCTGATCTGACAAATCATGAATCTGGGCATGGCAGTTGTGGCACGGCGCAATACAGTAATCCGCTTTGGTAGCGAGAATCTGGTCTGCTTTGAGCTTGCCGTAAGCACGACGTTCATCTGGATATCCTGACTGTAGAAAACCGCCGCCGCCGCCGCAGCAATAGTTGTTTGACATGTTCGGAGTCATATCAATAAAATTTTCTTCACCCACTACCGATTTGACAATAAACCGCAAATCTTTTGCAATTGGATCACCAAAACCTTTGCGAACGATCTGGCACGGATCCTGAACCGTAAATTTGATTTTCAAATCTTTATTCCAGTCGGAATTAACTTTCAGTTTTCCTTCACGGATCCATTTTGCATAATATTCGTAAATGTTTTTAACTACGAACTTATGTTCGATATTGAATTTTTTCAGTCCTGCCAGGACTGAGAAGGTTACGTGCCCTCACTCTGTATTGAGAAAAACTTTACACCCAAGGTCGTCCGCCTGTTTGGCTGCGATCCGGGTAACATGTTCCCAGGAATCGTTGTCCGCCAGGAACATACAGTAATTTTCTCCGCCCCAACCTTTACTCCCGTAAGTCCAGTCTGCCCCTACCAGGTGGAGAATCTTCCAGAGAGGCGGCATTTCGTCCGGTTCGGTCACCGGTTCCCTGGAATTTTGGTTCAAAAAGAACTCGGCCCCCTGCTTATCTATTGGCGCCTGCATATCTTTAAATTCGGGCTGAGCTTCCTGATACTCTTCAAGCACGTCTTCGACAACGAATTTAAAATCGTCCTCAGAAGTCCCCATGGCACTGCCGCTGTCATTTCTCAATGCCATGTCGCATGATCCGAGGATCCCCTTGGGTCGTTCTTCCCTGGGCCAGGTTGCCCGGGCTTCATAAACCAGTTGGGGAATATCTATTTTCATGGGGCAGACATAAATGCACCGCTGACAACCGGTGCACATCCAGACCCAGGGGCTTTTCGTAACCTCTTCATCCATGCCCAGGGCGGCCATGCGTAGAAACTTTCTGGGGTCCATATCTGCCAGACCCGTGGCAGGGCACCCTGAAGAACATGCACCGCATGTCAGACAAAGGTTAAGGTTCCCCCCATCCGGGAGAATCTCCTTTACCTTGTCCAGAAAAATACTTTTCCTTTTGCCTCCAAGTTTGATTGCTTCTTCAGCCATATCGGATAATCCTCCATATCCTATTTATTTTAATGGACTTAAACCTAATTCATTTATTCTTTTTTCCATATCCACAACAATAGAAGAAAAGCCGCTTCCCATATTTGAAGCCGTGCCCACAAAGCAAAGCCTGTCCTTTTCAAGCCCTACCTCTTCCATCATTCGGTATGCATCATTCACCCGCCACTGTGCAAATGTGTTTCCGTTTTCGGATTTACAATTTCCCGGATGACAGGCCATAACCAGAATACCATCCGCCCCTGAAACAAAGGCATTTAATATATAATCGAGATCAATCTTTCCCGCACAGGGAACCTTTATCATTCGAAGGCCTTCGGGGAGTTGCATCTTAAACATATCCGCCATCTCTCCGGCCTCAAAGGCGGAATTCTGACAACAAAACGCAAGGATACGGGGGGTTCCGTTACCGGATACAACACCGCTTTTGACCTTTTCGGTCATATCTTCATCCTCAAATCCGCCGACCTGGATGGCATCCATGGGACACTCGCTGGCGCATATACCGCATCCCTGACAGGCCACAGGCGATATAATGGCCTTCTTATCGCCCCAGTAAATCGCCCCGTGGGGACAACACCGATAGCATGTCAGACATATAACGCACTTATCTTCATTGACAACCGCTTTGTTTTTTGCAACGATTTTCTTGCCATCGCCAAGAAGATCCTTAACCTCAATGGCTATATTTTCAACATCGGTCCATGCGGACGGCAAGCCTGAAATTTCCCGAGTTGAACCGGCCACAAAAATTCCCTCTCTATTGGATCGAACCGGAAAAAAATGAACATTGTCATTTTGCAGGAATCCCGATGGACCCACGTTAATTCTCAAAATTTCGGCAATTTCCTCATTCAAATCATCGGCACGAAGTTCCTCTTCAACCACAATGACATCCGGTGAAATTTCGATGTTGCGTCTGGCTACCGAATCAAAAAAAGAAATGGTCTTGCCATTCTCGACGATTTCAGGTTTTTCGGTGAGCTTAAAATAAACGGCTCCTTTTTCCCGGCTTTCCATATACATGCGTTCCAGTCCGTCGGAGGCCACTTTTAAATCACCGGTATAAATATAAGCTTCACACCCGTCTATTTCCTGGAGGGCAAGAACGCTTTTTAAAACGCGTTCCATAACCAGAGGATTACCGTCCTGGGCAAGTCCCACAAGGAACGCTACGGTCTTGTTTGCAAGCTTTCCTTTACCCGCCTCAGAGGCCAGCAATTCAGCCATTTGGCTTTGCGCCAGCACATTATCCGCCGGGGAAAGTCCATAATTTTCGTGCAAAGCAGCGGTGGCAAAATCCGTGGCAACCACAATGGCTCCGACTTTATGTTCAATAACTTCTTTCCCTTTTGATAGTCTGGCGGTGAAATCTCCCGTAACCCCTGCCGCATTGACAAGGCCGGTTTGAGTTAAAATTTCAACATTACTATCCGCCGTTATTTTACTCTCGAGATCTTGCAGTGCTTCAAGCTCTTCTTTTAAACCCACTAAGGATTCCGGTCCTTTCTGACTTCCCAATTCAGCATCTTTTTCAACCAGGATAACCTTATACCCTAAACCGGCAATTTCAGAAGCAGCCTTTATACCCGTTAATCCTCCACCTAAAACCAGCACATCGGTGGCGATATTTATTTCTTCCATATCTTTTTGTTTCATATCTGTCATTAGCTCACCCCCAAATGTTTAATAACCTCGCTGGCTGCCTGGCCTGCATGGGCCATAGAGGCCGCTATGTCCTTGGGGCCCGCAACGGTTCCAGCAAGGAAAACGCCGTCCTTTAAGGTTGACGTACTGTTTAACTTGTCCATGCCGGCAAAAAACCCATCTTCATTGAGGCCAACATCAAAAATGCCTGACAGGTTGCTATTGTCGGGACCGGGCGTTATTCCAACAGACAAAACAAGCAGATCAAACTCCTCATTAATACAAAGGCCATCTTCTTCGTTCATGTAGCGCATCGAAAGCGAATCATTCTCCATGGGAAAGACATCCACCGGGATATTTCTGACAAAACGAAAATCCGTCTTGCATTTTTCATAAAATCCGGCATAGTCTTTGCCGACATTCTGGATATCCATATAAAACACGCTTATTTCCGCATCCGCATTTTTATGTTTGATTCTTTCGCCCATCCTCAAAGCATACGGACAACAAACTTGTGAACACCACAGATTTCCGAGACCTTCATCCCTGCTTCCCACACATTGAATAAAGGCGATCTTTTGGGCCGTCTTGCCGTCAGAGGGTCTTACAACAGTAGCATTTTCTCTGATAATACGTTCCAGGTCCATACCGGTGACAACATTTGGAAATTTTTTATAGCCGTAGGTTCCCTTTTGTTCAGCATCAAAGGGCTGAAAGCCGCTTGCGAGAACAACAGCATCAACATCAAGCTTGCCGGAAAAACCCATGGTGTCCAGTTCAACTGCACCTTCAGGCACGGCGTCCGGATTTTCTTCACATTTTTCTTTATCAACAATCACATGCAGGGGAGAATTATTCTTTGAATATCCTCTGATGACCCCCTCTGTGGCCGAATCCGGTCCATAAGAACTCTTTTTTAAATTAACCGAAATCCTTCCGTTATTATTAATTTTTTCCACCTCTGTTGCAAGGTGAACCTTAATTTTAGGTTCATCAACCACGTTTTTAAGCATTGCTTCCACCGTGCATGCCCCACACTGCCGGCATTCATCCGTGGCCTTGCAGCAGTACTGGATTGCATATCCGCCTAGAAATGGTGTCTTTTCAATTAGTTCCACATCGACATTAAATCGTGAAAGCTCCCAGGCAGCTGTGAGGCCAGCAATCCCTCCTCCTACGACCATAACTTTTTTGTTTTTTGTGCTCAATTGGAAACTCCTTTGATTAGTGATTTTTGCCTATTCCTTCCAATCGAAAATTTCAACTGTTTAAACCTTGGGTCTTGGCAGCACTTTCGCCAGCTCGGCGATTTCCGGGACTTTGTGTTCCCATTCAATGGCCATCAGATGCACACCATGGACCCCTTTCAGTTCCTTGAATTCCTCGATCTGTTCGCAGGCGATTTTGATGCCCTCATCAGCCACTTTCTTCTTTTCAACCCCCTTCAGACGATCGATAAGCGTTTCCGGGACCTCTATCCCAGGCACTTTCTTTTGCATGTACCTGGCCATACCTACGCTCTTCATCGGCGTCACACCGGCTAAAATATAGACCTTTTCCGTCAACCCCATGTCATTGGCTTGTTTTACCCATTTCCGAAACCTGTCCATGTTATAGATACACTGAGTCTGGATAAAATCAACTCCGGCATTAATTTTTTTTGCCAGACGGTGTACGCGCCATTCATAGGGTTCGGCAAACGGATTGGCGGCCGCACCGATAAAGATTTTAGGAGGATCCTGTATGTCCGTACCGGACTGAAACTTGCCTTCATCACGCATGGTCTTAACCATGTTGATCAGCTGCATGGAATCGATGTCAAAAACTCCCATGGCATCGGGGTGGTCGCCAAACATACAATGGTCGCCGGAAAGACACAGCATGTTTCTTATGCCATGGGTATAGCCTCCCAGAATGTCGGCTTGCATGGCCAGACGGTTTCGATCCCTGCACACCATCTGAAAATTCGGCTCCAGCCCTTCCTGAATTAATAACAAACAGGCCGCCCAGCTCGACATACGGACAACAGCGGTCTGGTTGTCTGTAATATTAACCGAATCAACATTCCCCTTCAGGTATTGGGCCTTTTCTTTAACCTCTTTGGCGCTGGTGCCCCGGGGAGGACCCAACTCACCTGTAAATGCAAAATGGCCAGCCTCTAAAACTTTTTCCAAGTTACTTCCTGATTTCATTGGTTTCCCCTCTACTTATTTCAGAATTCATTCTATAGTTATAGATTCAATCGTCCCAACATTTAACCATTCAACCACTCAAATATTACCCGGCTTCTTTCTTCCCCTCGTAACCCGGCTGCACCAATGTCCGGGGTTTCTGGTTCTGCCACGCGGTTATGGGCTGAAACTCCATGATTAAATCCAAACGACCCTGTGCGGCCAGGCGCTCGTGTATCAAGAACCATGCGCAGGGCTGATCCTGGTGAATTTCGCATTTGCCGTTGTCGGTTCCACCACATGGCCCGTTATATAGACCCTTGGCACACATGGTTACCGGGCAGATGCCGCCTGTCCAACCCAGTACACAGTTCCCGCAGGACCGGCATTTTTCCTCGTACCATCCCACATCCCTGTTTGCCCCGATAAAGGTCGTATTTACGGCAGGAAATACCGGTTTGTTGGGATATCTTTCCGCCAAAAACTGGATCCCCGCGCCACAGGCCATAGACAGTAATGCGTCATACTCATCAACCACGTTTTCAAGTTCATCCAAAAATTCCATGTCACATTGTCGCTCCAACGTGGTAGCCCCCAGCACAATGGGATTCCCATCAATTTTTCGTGCCATGCTCAGTTCGGCATTGAGGATCCCCACCTCTTTTTCCCCCCCGGCAAGGCAGACAGCGACACACGTGCCACACCCCACGGTAAGAACCTTTTTATAGTCCTTTAACATGGTCTTGATTTCTTCAAAGGGCTTTCTCTCAGCTACAATCATGCGTCCTCCCTTCTGTTTTTGTTTATTGTGATTTAGAAAAGTTTAATGGAATAATTCATAAATATCAAAAAGCTTCCTTCCATACGGCCAATTAAAGCTACGACTTGCCTTAGTGGATTCATTTTTTTCAATCCATAAGATCCGGATAAATTTTATAGGATTTAAGTAAGTAAATTTAAAGAAAGTACATGCCAAATAAGTAAGCTGTTGTCAAGGAAATGAGTCGATTTTTGAGAAATATCTCATAATTCATTTTTTATGGATTTGCAAAAGATCAACTTCATTAAGGGGTTGGTGTTTAATATTTTGTGTTTTAGTGAGAAATATACTGACATGACAGCCGGTTAGACCGTCAAATCGTAACTTCTCAAGAAATTAGACGCTTAGCCCCAATTGAAAGGCTAAGACAAAATTAGAACCCTTGTAATAAAATTTCCGGGTTGAAAGCGTTTAAAAGATTTGCTTGGCATAAATAAAATGTCATGTTACTAAAACTTGATGAAGAAACAAAACACCACCCCCCCAAAGAAAGCGCTTGTGGCAGACTGGCCGGCCCTGACACGAACATTCATAAAGCCGGAAGACGAGGCTGCCAGGTCCACATTGATTAAGTACATGGAGCAGATTCTTTTCGGGCTCCACGATTTTTTAAAAAAACATGTGGGTTTCACCGAAGAGGTGAGCTTAAAAGATCTTGCCGGAAGGTTTACAGACACGGTTATCAGTAAAAATCCTGAAAAAAAACTGACGGACGTCATCACCGGCCTGATTGAAGATATCGCCCCCCATGCCGTTAATGTGGCCTCCCCGTATTTTGTGGGCCACATGACCTCTGCCATTCCTTTTTTCATGGTCCATCTTAAAACCATTGTCACCGCCCTGAATCAAAATGTGGTTAAAATCGAAACTTCCAAGGTGGTTTCGGTTGTGGAAAAACAGGTTTTGGCCAAAATTCACCGGTTGATTTTCCGAAAAAGCGACGCATTTTACAATGAACACATCCAGAGCACAACTACGACGCTCGGCTGCTTTACGGAAAACGGCACATTATCCAATCTCACGGCGCTCTGGGTTGCCAGAAACGTTCTCTTTGCACCCAAAAACGGCTTTCACGGTGTGGAAAAAGAAGGTCTGCCGGCCGCATACAAGGCCTACGGAATCCAAAGAAGTGTGGTCCTTGTTTCCAGGCGCGGCCATTATTCTCTTAACAAGGCCGCCGGGATCTTAGGAATCGGCAACCACAACATTGTGGCCGTGGAGGTGGATGAAAAAAGCAGAATCCATATAGACAGTCTGAATAGAACCATTAAAGAGATAAAAAACAGCAAGGACAAAACAGCAATTATTGCCGTGGTCGGTATTGCAGGGACCACGGAAACCGGTTCGGTGGACCCGCTTTCGACACTGGGTGAGATTTGTGCGGAAAATTCAATTCATTTTCATGTTGATGCGGCCTGGGGTGGTCCGACGCTGATGTCGGAAAAATACGGCCATCTTCTTAAGGGGATAGAACTCGCCGATTCCGTGACCATAGACGGACATAAGCAGTTTTATATGCCCATGAGCTGCGGCATGGTTTATTTTAAAGATCCTGAAATCATGGATCGAATCATCTACCATACAAATTATGTCAACCGGCCCGGTTCCGTGGATCTGGGCATAAAATCCCCTTCAGGATCCAGGGAAGCAAATTCCCTGGTCTTAGACAGCGCCCTTAAGATAATGGGAAGCGGCGGGTATGCCCTTCTGATTGAACATGGCATAGAAACGGCCCGGGAGTTTGCCGATGAAATTAGAAAAAGACCTTATTTTCAGCTGGTTACTCCACCTGAACTCAACATTTTAACCTACAGATTATTTCCCGCCCACTTGCAAAAACAAATCCTGGGCGCGGATGCGGAACAAAAAATTCATATCAATGAAAAATTGAATGAAATCAACCGGACGGTTCAGAGACTTCAAAGAGAAGCCGGAAACAGTTTCGTATCCAGAACTACCCTAAAAATAAAAAATCATCTGGAACAAGATAAGGTGGTGTTGCGGGTTGTAATCATGAACCCCATGACAACTATCGAAATTTTGAGGAAAATTCTCGATGAACAAGAAAAAATATACAAAACCGTTTTTTCCGAATCCAGATTATAGATACTATCAAAAATTCATCAAAATCACAAATCGTCTCTTAAAGAGACCTTTGAAAAATATGGCATCTCTGAAGCAGTTGGCATCCAATGTCGAATTCTAACTGCCCAATATTCAAATATTTTTTAGTTGGATATTGATCATTGGAAATTGGATATTGGACATTTCAATATCGACAAGGTGTTGTCGATAATTTTTGAATAAGCGTTCAGTCATGCTCCATACTCAATCACCACAGGATACCTCATAATCAGCTCAATGGATCTTGCGGATGTTTTAGCTGCTTCAGGAAAAACTCGGGAAAGGGTTCTGACATGTCTTAAGTTATCGGCGGTCCTGAGGATCAGCATGGCAAGATCTCCTTCCTCCATCTTGGCCACGGATAGAACCTTTTCCCAGGATTGACCGCTGGCCCAGGCATAAAGTGTGGCAGCCGGCCGCAAAAACAGAGGCCGTACCTCAAACCCTCGATCGGTCATTTGCTCTGCAAACGGTTCCAGACTTGTTTTTACCTTACTAAAAGTTGAGAACAGCTTTTTTGCCTTGAACATTTTTTCAATACGGTCATCGGATTCCCGCTCATTTACAAATGATGCGATGACTGCGGCAAGAAGCGCGGGATCAGATTCAGGAAAAATCCCCAGTCTTAATCCCTGGGCGATCATGATCGGCTCATCCACTCTCAGCTGTGATGCCCATTTTCCGTCAGGCGTCAGTGCCCCCTGTTCCGTTACATAGCCGGTATCTTTCAGGAAGTTAAGATGGTGTAAAAAATCTCGCCACAATTGCTTTTGCTCATCTTTGAGACAGTTACGGGCTCCCGTTTTTTTTCTCGCCGTAACGATCAGGTAGGTTGCAAAAGACTTTTTAAGAAGATCTTCTATCTGGTCCGGAGTATGGGACAAAAGCAGGTTAAGGGCCATGGAAAAGTTTATTTTGATCTGACTGGACACATCCGAAGGAAGCGATGTGATTAGTTTTGCAATTCGCCGTATATCCATAAATTTTCCCGGAACGGTTACGGCAAATCCGATATGATCCATTCCCCTTCGTCCTGCCCGACCGGTCATCTGGTGAAATTCAGTGGAGCTTAGGGGTAGAAAGTCTTTGCCGTTAAACCTGTCTGAATTAAGGAGAACGATGGTTCTGGCAGGAAAATTTACACCTGCCGCAACCGTGGATGTTGCGAAAACAGCATCAAGAAGCCCTTCTGTCATCAAGGTCTCCAGCACCTGTTTCCATGCCGGAAGCTGACCGCTGTGATGGGATCCCACGGCCATGTGTTCAAGGTGCTCCAATTGGCGGTGTCCGGAAATATGAGGGCTTTGTGACACAAGCTCCTGAATTCTCTTGCTGCGCATTGCCTTTCTATTCTCATCGAATGTTGGGATGTCCTCACACAGATCCAGTGAATGATCACAATCTGCCCGGGATTTAAGAAAAAATATTGCCGGCAGCAGATGGTATTTATTTAAAACACTCATGATTTCCCCGAAGGGGGGGAGTTTATGTGGAGGGGCAAGAACAGGAGGACGTTTGCTGTTAACATAAGCGAAAACTTTTTTATGAAGCCTGTTTTTATTAGAACTTTTATGGTCAGTAAGGGGGAAAAGCGTGCCTGAAGGATGGAAAAACAGAGGATAAAGCGGCACCGGCCTTTTTGTTTCTTGGATCACGATACATTTTTTTGAGCGAATGGACGAAAGCCATTTTGCGATAATATTTGCATTTCCTATTGTGGCCGAAAGCAAAAGAAGGGGTATCCTTTCGGGAAGATATATCATTATCTCTTCCCAGACCACCCCCCTGTCTTCATCTCCTAAAAAATGTGCTTCGTCCAGGATAACCAAATCGGTTAAAAGCGTTACCCCTTTATGCATTGCATCGTAAAGCTGATTGCGCAGAATCTCGGTGGTTCCGACTATAATCGGTGCATCAGGATTCTTTTTTCTGTCACCGGTTAAAATTCCGACATTTTCCGCCCCGAAGTCTTCTGAAAATTCACCGTACTTTGTATTGCTCAACGCCTTTAAAGGGGAAGCATACCAAGATCTCCCTCCCTTTCTATGAATCCGGGCCATGGCCTGCTGTGCGATCCAGGTTTTGCCGGCGCCGGTAGGAACGGTGACAAGGCAGTCTGCGTGTTCGATTGCCCTCAATGCTTTCAGCTGAAACGGATCGGGTTTAAACGGTTTTTTATCCGGTACTCCGATAGTAGCGAAAACCTTTTTCAAGCCGCCATCGGCTCCGGGTCTGATTTTAAGAACCCGGGAGCCGTAGCCAATTTTTCCCTTTCTCTGTTTTGGTTTAAAGACGTATCGTCTTGTTCGATGCATTAAAGGTCTCTAAAGCTTAGCGATCATGTCTTTCACATTTGTTTTTGCAATTGAATCAACATCATACGGTGAAACCCCGTCAAGATCCGCCTCTATCAACGCTTCATCTTGCCGGATAAAACCGAGGAATTCAAAATCGCTCAGGTGTTTTTTTAAAAAATCCTCATCTTTTTGACCCCGGATTTTGTTGCCCACCAAAACGATATTTTTCAAACCGATCTCGGATGCCAGCTTTTTTATGTGACCCGCGGTATCCATACTTCGACGTCCCGGTTCCACAACCACAATAAGTTTATCCACGGCAGATGCCGTGGCTCTGCCCAGATGTTCGATCCCGGCTTCCATATCCATGACCACCACTTCGTCCCTTGCCAGAACGATATGAAGCATGAGCGCTCTTAACAGCGTGCTTTCCGGGCAGATGCATCCGCCCCCCCCTTTTTTAACGCCACCGAGCCGCATGAGCTTGATATTGTCAAGCTTTGCGGACAGTGAATCCGGAAGATCATCCACCTTCGGGTTAAGTTTAAAAAAACCGCCGATGGTTCCCGGTTGTGCCTCGGTTCTCTCAAAAATAAGATCTTTCATCTCGGCAATGGGTACAATTTTTTCAGCATCGGGGATACCCAGCGCCGATGCAAGATTTGCATCCGGATCCGCATCGATTGCCAGCACACGCTTTCCCTGAGCATCTAATGTCCGTATCAAAAGGGCGGAAAATGTTGTTTTGCCAACCCCACCTTTACCACTGACTGCAAGTTTCATATATATCCTTCCTTTTTTATATCCCGTTTAAACAACAACGTAACACCGGGATTAAGGGTTATTTATTATTCCAATCGGGGCCAAGTCTCCAAAGTTCACCTTTATTTTTCCAACTGATATCGGGAAGGAATTTCGGGACGCTTAACTATTAGACAGGACCAGTATTTTTTTTCATTTAATCAATACTATAACACATAGTGCTATTCAATCAAGAGGAGATAGTGTTTATTCTTATATACTTCAATCGAAACTTCTCAATAATTTTAATCTCCAATCTTGAAAAACTAGGTGTTTTTAAGTCGTTCCCTGGACCAGCGGATGCTTTGAAAAAAAATAATTATAAGGACATAAATATGTATTCCCTTATATAAAAACCTATATCCACCACATATGGTAGTTATATATCTAAAAATATACCGCCTGTTGTATTTTTTTCTTTACAAGCATATCAATTTTTGCTATTTATTTTAAGATTAATCTTAACCCGTTAATTGCCAAAATAGTGTACATCCGGAAATGAGAATTTTTGTTCAAGATCAAGGCATGCGAAAAAAATAACCCCCCCAGTACCATCTGCCGGACCTACGGGGCATATAGTTGATATTCCGAGGAGTTATTCGCCACCGATCTTTGGCGAATTATTTTTTGAGCATAACCCCAGTACCATCTGCTAGAGCTACAAGGCGCGGAGATTGGGCCCCGGTTAAATATTAAATACGGATTTAAATGGGCAAGCAAAAAGGCCATTATTAGATGGACACAAACTAATAGATCCCAAACCAGAGCCAAAGATGGAAGACTTAACCGATTCGTACATATTTCCTTTGAATCAACGAATTAAACGGAGGCAGTTATGGCATTGTTTACTTCGTTAACGCACGAAAAATTCAGAAAGAACTTCTTTGTATTTTTATTTTTATCTTCGACTTTTCCATTGCTGTTATTAATATTTATCATTTATCAGCATGTCATCCCAGTAATTATGCCAGACCAGATAAATGGTCTAAGGGCTACATTTACATATGGTGTGTTGGTCATGCTTTTACCCTCTTTTCTAAGTTTTGTCTTGGGGTCTAAATGGATTCGTTCAATAGAAACCATCTCAGAGGGCATTAAATTGAAATCGGTCCAGGTTATAGGGGAAAAAGAGGAGTTCAATGTTGAAAATGAGTTTGAGAATATCCAACAAAACTTTAATGTTCTGCATGATGAATTTCAAAATAAAATAAATGAGCTGAATGAAGTCTCAAAAAAATTGATTGATTCAAACAACAAGTTCAAAAAACTGTCGCTTACAGATGAGTTGACTTCTCTATATAATCGGCGTTCTTTCGATTTGAGGCTGATTGAGGAAACAAGCAGGGCAGACAGGTATAAACAGGAATTGTCCCTCATCATGATCGATTTCGATAACTTTAAACGACATAACGACACCTATGGCCACCAAACAGGCGATAAGTTACTTAAAGAACTGGCTGATATAATACGGAAATCAATACGCGAGTCAGACTCTGCTTTTCGCTATGGTGGAGATGAGTTTACTGTTCTACTTCCGGTATGTGACATAAAAAATGCTGAACATGTAGCTCAAAGGCTTGTTGAAAAAGTTTCTATCCACCAGTTTAAGAATGTTGAAGGACAACGTCTGGACAAGGTAACAATTAGTTGTGGGGTCGCTTGTTATAAAGGAAAATTGGAGGCATTTGTGGCAGAAGCAGACAAACACCTTTTCGTGGCAAAAACCTCTGGGAAAGGCATTATTGTAACTAATGATAACTGATAATAAGCAGGAAAAGCAGAGGGTTACGGGTAGACTGTTTATTCCACTACCAAACGAGCATTTGCAAAATTTCGCCAGAATTAATAAAGATGAAGTCGTAAAAAGTAGAATTTATCACGTTTTAGGTTTTAAGATTTAGGTTTTAGGCAATTAAAATTAATTATATTAACAAATACTTAAAACTTAATACCTAAAACGTAAAACGTCCGTAAAAAGTCGTATTTTGACTTTTTACGAGACCGTCAATAAAGAGTTGAGAGCTTTTTCGGCCACGAATAAAACGGATGCATTATTTTATTATAAAGGCTATAAAGCCTATCAACTTTTCTATACTTTTTGTTTTTGGGCTCCGTATTCCGTCCCTCTCTAAAACTTCTCTTGACCTCGATAAACCCTTTTTCAAAATCAATATCAGCCTACCGTAAAGCCTGAACTTCTCCAATTCTCACTCCGGTTTTGAGTAAGCATAGGATAGTCGGATTTTGGTTTCCGTCAAGGCCCGAGCGAGTTTTCAACCGCAGGCATAGCGCACTATTTCGAAATTTCTGTTCGAATTGCATATTCCGATTCGTTCCCGGTCATTCAAGAAGACTGTACCGGTGATGCTTGGTATGAATCCATTGAAATATTTTTCATGCAGTTTTCAGTTAAAAAGGATGTATTAAGATGAAAGTTTACTTTCTATGGCACGAGAGGAACCATACCGCAGGCATACCCGTGGATCTGTCAAGGATTTTCGCGGATCCCTGATGCGCAAGAGATCGGTACAGATCAATTAAAAAATCGCTCAACTTAGGTTAAAATACATCCTGGATGGATTGATTTTATAGTGTTTATCTTTTATGATAATACACATGAAAGATGAACCTATAGAATTTAATCCTCCTGCCATTCTGGCGCCGGCCGGGAACAAGGCGTCATTTCTGGCCGCCCTGGCAGCCGGAGCCGATGAAATATATTGCGGGTTGAAACAATTTTCAGCGCGAATGGAGGCCAAAAATTTTTCATTTGAGGAACTTTCGGCACTGACACGGTTGGCCCATGATAAGGGAACCAAAGTTCATGTGGCCATAAACTCCCTGTTAAAGACCGAGGAACTGGACAGGGCAGGAACGTTTCTCAAGCAGCTGGACCGGTGGGTAAAACCCGACGCTCTCATCATCCAAGACCTTTCCCTTTTGCAACTGGCCAGGCAAACCGGTTTTTCAGGCAACCTCCATTTATCGACCCTGTCCAATGTAAGCTTTGCATCCGCCCTTGAACTGGTTAAAAAAAATTTCCGGGTCCATCGGATCGTTCTTCCCAGAGAATTGAACATTGACGAAGTCAAGGCCATGGCGTTGGATTGCCCCAAGGGCCTGGACCTGGAATTATTTATACACGGAGCCCTGTGCTACGGAGTATCCGGAAGGTGTTACTGGAGCAGCTATCTGGGCGGTAAAAGCGGACTCAGGGGGAGATGCGTCCAGCCCTGCCGCAGGGTTTATTCTCAAAAAAAGCAAAGCAAAAGATTTTTTTCATGCCAGGATCTGAGTCTGGATGTGCTTGTTAAAGTCCTTCTGGATATTCCCCAAGTCCGGGCCTGGAAGATTGAAGGCCGGAAAAAAGGTCCT
>JAFDEW010000267.1 GCA_019310125.1 Deltaproteobacteria bacterium
CTACAAGAAGAAGGATATTGGACGCTGCTGTTTAACATTGCCCAGATTCAAGAGCTTGAAAACGCACTACCAATGGCGCTCCAATATCAGGTTGATGGCCTGATCATCACCTCTACCACGCTTTCATCACAAATGGCTCAGGAATGCGTGCGCGCTGGTACACCAGTAGTGCTATTTAATCGTTATGCAACCGATACGAATATTAACGTAGTGCGATGTGACAGTATCGCAGGAGGCAGAAAAGTAGCCGACGCATTTCTGGATGCAGGATGCCAGCGGTTAGCCTTTATCGCTGGTGAAGAAGCTAGTTCTACCAACCGGGATCGTGAGAGGGGTTTTATCGACCGAATCCGGGAGAGAGGAGCTGACCTCTCTTTCCGCGAGAGCGCGGGAGATTACCGGTACACATTAGGGTATGAAGCTGCTCAACGATTGTTACAGCGAGACGACCCTCCAGACGCCATATTCTGCGCCAATGATCTGATTGCCTTGGGCGCGCTGGATTTGGCCCGCTCTAAACTGGGCATCCAAATACCGGAAGAGCTCTCCATCATAGGGTTTGACGATATCCCTTCGGCAGCTTGGCCGGGTTATGACCTTACAACGATCAGACAACCCGTCAAGCCATTAGTTGACAATACGTTAAAGGTGTTGTTGGATGCAATCGAAACCCCCGGTTCCGATGCGCTGGAAATCGTGATCTCACCTTCACTTGTCTGGCGAGGTACTGCACGAAAAGTAGCTTCATAACCCCTCTCCCAGAAGTGGAGAATTTATTTACCAACACCAACGTTTGGACATAGCGAGTTTTAGTCGTCATTGGAGATCAACCTGATGTCAAATCCAATATCAAAAGAAGAAATGCTCAGCCGAGTCGTGCGTTTTAGTGATTACACAAAAGAGAAGGCCGTCCCGCTTATGTTTATCGATAGTTTCTTACCCGGTCATCATCGGCTCAATTACGCTGTGATCGGCGATACTGCCAGCGAAAATCCCGACTACGAGGTCATGCTGCAACAACCGCATAAATTCCAGATTGGCATGTTCAAAGTAATGCCCCACGGCAACGGCCCGGCATTTCATACTCATGATTATGTCGAGATTTTTCTTCCGCTCGAAGGCAAGTGGCGGTTTTATTGGGGCAATGATCCTGAACAAGAACCTGAAGGTGATGTCATCTTGGAGAGGTGGGATTTGATTTCCTTCCCACCAAAACTCTGGCGTGGTTTTGAAAACATCAGTGACCAGCCGGCCTGGTGTTTTGCGGTCCTCGAACAGCATGATGTTTTTGAAAGTAAAGACCCCCATTGGGCGCCATCGGTGATACGAAAGGCCAAAGAATATGGGTTTGAGGCCGACGAAACTGGCAGGATGATTAAGCCGCATAATTTTGAAGAATTAAATGCTGAGATGCTCGAAAAGATGTTCAATGCCTGATTGCATGCGCATTAGATACTGTAATCCATATCACTAATCATAAGTGGTTCCATGCCTATATTTTCGCTGGCTTTTGCGTTTTTGACAAGTTAAAGTTCACCAGGCTCTATGCCTGAGTAGTTACAGGAGATAAACCATGGTTAGATATATAAAAGAAGGGATCAGCGAGGAAGCATCCTTTGCGGCAGATATGAAGGTCAGAAAGGTTGTTGAGGATATTTTGGATGACATCCGTGTTCGAGGCGACGAAGCTGTTCGTGAGTTATCTGTTCGTTTCGATAACTGGGACCCGGAAAGTTTCAAGCTGAGTGAAGAACAAATCGATGAGATCATCGCCAGCCTGCCTCAGCAGGTCATTGATGATATCAAGTTTGCCCAGGAGCAGGTGGGCGGCTTTGCAGAACACCAACGTGCCGCATTACAAGACATCGAGGTCGAGACTCTGCCTGGTGTGATCCTAGGGCATAAGAATATTCCCGTAAACAGCGTTGGCTGCTATATCCCGGGTGGGCGTTATCCAATGGTCGCCTCAGCACATATGAGCGTGTTGACGGCGAAGGTGGCCGGGGTCAAGCGGATTGCCGCCTGCACGCCGCCCATCAACGGAGAAATTCCCGCCGCAACGGTCGCGGCCATGCACTTCGGGGGCGCTGACGAGATTTACATACTTGGTGGCGTTCAGGCCGTTGCCTCCATGGCTTTGGGTACCGAAACGATTGAGCCTGTCGACATTTTGGTTGGACCGGGCAACGCTTACGTCGCCGCGGCAAAGCGACAATTGTATGGTAAAGTCGGCATCGATTTGCTGGCTGGTCCAACAGAGGTGTTGATCGTGGCGGATGAAACTGCGGATGCCGAAATGGTGGCGACTGATTTGCTTGGTCAGGCGGAGCATGGATTGGACTCTCCGGCGGTGCTCATCACAACCAGCGAAGAATTAGCTAACGAGACGCTGGTTGAGATCGAGCGACAGCTCAAAGTGCTAGCCACAGCCGACCTGGCCTCGAAATCCTGGGAGGATTATGGTGAGATTATCCTGGTGGATAGCCTGGAGGAGGCCTGTAAGGAAGCCGACCGGGTTGCCAGCGAGCATGTCCAGATCCTGACAGAAGACGATAATTATTTCTTAGAAAATATGACCAATTACGGGGCTCTGTTTCTTGGCCCGCGCACAAACGTGGCTTATGGCGACAAGGTGATCGGCACCAACCACACTTTGCCGACAATGAAAGCTGCACGCTATACGGGCGGCCTTTGGGTTGGGAAGTTTATAAAAACCGTCACATACCAGAGAGTTCTGACGGACGAGGCCAGCGTGCTGGTCGGCGAATATTGTTCACGCTTATGTGCAATCGAGAATTTCATCGGTCATAAAGCGCAGGCTGATTTGCGGGTGAAGCGTTACGCTTAGTATCGGCTCTCAACAACAGCCTTCTAATCGGTAGTTGTGCACGAATGAGGTGTAGCAATGGATGAAAACTCAATGAAAGACCAGATTGCCGTCATCACCGGTGCTGGAGGTGGTATTGGTTCGGAAATTTGCCGCCGATTGGCGAAAGCTGGCGCCATTGTCATACTGGCGGATATAAAAGAGCCATTGGAGTTACAATCTCTCGTCGATAACCTGGTGGGAGAAGGCCATCTCGTTGTGCAGACCTATGTGGATGATAGTGCCAGCTGCCAACGGTTGGCTGATCTGTTGGCTGAGAAATACGGTTCGGTCGACCTGCTGGTAAACTGTGCCGGTATCACGACACCTGTAGCCCACGACGACCTTGAGGGGCTGACGGATGAGTGGATTGACCGTATTTTTCGGGTCAATTGGCGCGGGGCGTTCGCCATGATACGCGCGCTGAAAACTCTCCTCGAAAGTGGTGATGGTGGTACAGTGGTTAATATTTCATCGATCGCTGGCGTATCCGGGGTTGGTAGCAATGTGGCTTACTGTGCCTCTAAGGCTGCCCTTGACTCGCTCGCCCGCTCATTGGGGCGAGCGCTGGCACCGAAAATACGTGTCGTGTCTGTATCACCGAGTTGGGTCTTGGGTGAGTACACCAAACGTTTTGATGCTGAATACATTCAGGCGCAAGTCGATGCCACCCCACTCAAACGGCTGGCTACACCAGCAGATGTAGCTGAGACGGTTTGGGCAGTGCACACGAAGTTGACGCTTATGACAGGCAATATCGTCCCCGTAGATGGCGGGCGGCCCTTGGGAACATGATCGATGGATGTTGAAATCCGCAGCTCTCGATTGACGGACTTGATCGACCCAGCTCAAGATCAGGAGCGTGTCGTCACTGGCCTCGATTTTACCGAAGGTCCGGCCTGGCACCCTGTTGAACGCTCTCTGGTTTTCAGCGACATTTTAGGCAACTCACTTTACCGATGGACAGAGCAAGCAGGTCTGAATACCTTGCGCCGGAACAGCTATATGGCGAACGGCAATACCTACGATCTGAAAGCGCGATTGGTGAGTTGTGAACATGCCACCAGCCGGGTCTCACGCACTGACTTCTCCCACAAAGGTGAACTTGAAATCTTGGCGACCCATTACGAAGGCAAACAATTGAACAGCCCGAACGATATCGTTTGTAAATCGGATGGAATGTTGTATTTCACAGATCCAAATTCAGGTCGCAGCGAGGGTTATGGTGTGCCACGTCCTCAGGAATTGGATTTCCAGGGCGTTTATCGCCTTGATCCCTCCGACAACAGCTTGATCTTGTTGGTAGATGATTTTTCAAAACCGAACGGCCTATGTTTTTCACTCGATGAGAAGCGCCTGTTTGTC
>JAFDEW010000268.1 GCA_019310125.1 Deltaproteobacteria bacterium
AGGCAAACATCAGGTAGACGATATATTTTCTTCCCCCGTGATACCCTTCCGCATCCTGGTGGTGGGCCACCAAAGGATAGGTAAAAACGGATACGATTTCGTAGAAAAGATACAGGGTAAACAGGTTGGCGGAAAATGCCACGCCCATGGCGCCGCCCACCGCAACCGCATAACAAAAATAGAAGCGGGTCTGGGCATGCTCGTTCAGACCGCGCATATATCCCATGCAGTAAAATCCCGCCATGATCCACAAAAACGAAGAGGTCCCGGCAAATAATACGCCAAGCCCGTCCAGATGAAATTTGACACTGACCCCGGGATAAAGGGTAAACAGGGTATATTCGTAAGACCCTTTTGCCAGAACATGGGGCAACACGTATACAACGGAAAGGAAGGTGAGCACCGCCCCGAATACGGAAAATGACTCCCTTAAATTGGGTCTGTTCTTGGATCCCATGATCAGAAGCGCCGTAATCATGGGAATCAGGGGTGTCAAAATAATTTTACTGCTTATGATTGTTTCCATATGTATTCCATAAAAATGCCCATAAAGCTTCTAACATCTGACCGTTTTACCGGGTCTCCTATCCTTGGGGTGTAAATAAAGATTGTTGGTGATTTAGCTCAAGCAATCCAGGTTTCAGGTGTCAGTGTTCAGGTGTCAGCTCTTACGTTCGTCCTCCTGACACCTGACACCCGACACCTGAAACCAGACCTTCGAATTTCGATGGAAAGTAATAAATGACCGCTGTTAACCAACATCAGTGAATTACACACCTATCCTTTCAATTCCATAACATCCTCAGGGTCGATGGAGTGATACTTACGAAAAACAGCAATGATAAAACTCACCACAATGGCCGCCTCTGCTGCGGCGATACCCATAATGAACAACGTAATTATCTGACCGACGGCCGGATCCGGGGCAAGAAAACGGTTGAACGCCATGAAATTTATTCCTGCGCCGTTGAGTATCAGTTCCGTGGAAACCAGCATTCCAATAAAGGTTTTGTGCTGGATCAGCCCGTAGATACCGGCGATCAAAAGAAACACCGCCAGAATCAGATAAGTGTAAAGATTGTCGCTGACCAGTATCATGCCAAAGGGTCCCCCTTGTTTTCCGTTACAGAGGTTAATTCTTTTACATGGGGCGGTCCCTGGTTGGGTGTGGCCCATGGGGTGTTATCATCTTCCCGGCCTTCTCTGGCCAGGATTATTGCTCCCACAATGGCGATAAGAAGGATCACCGAAATCAACTCAAATGCAAGGCAATACTGATAGAGGAAGCTTTCCCCCAGATGCTTGGCCGAGAAATCCCTGAGTTGATCCGGCGCCGGTATCCATTCGGTCTTTAAGATGCTGATCATGAGAAGGAAAAAGGCGCTGGCCGCTGCGGATACGGCAAGAAATATATTTTTTTTGTCTTTAATGGTTTTTTCCGCGATCTCCGTGGGGGTGGATCCCACCATAATGCCGAAAATCAAAACGATGCAGACCGCCCCCACATAGATGAGAATCTGCATCAGGGTAAGGAACATGCTTCCCAGATAAAAATAGATGCCGGCGACGCCCAAAAGCGCCACGGCAAGACCTAAGACCGTATGCATAAGAATCCTCGCCCGGATGGTGATAAAACTTCCGGCGATGATCAGCAGCACGAATACTAAAAAGAGCCCTTCGGCAATGTACTGGTAAAACGTCATATGATCCGTTCCTCCAGCCGCTTGAGAATGTCATAGTGAAACGCTTCCTTGGAAAAGGCGGCAAGATTATATTCGTTGGAAAACTCTAAGGCCTGGGTCGGACAGATTTCCACACAGGTTCCGCAAAGGCTGCATTTTGTGAAATCCAGCTTAAAGAGGGCCAATGTTTTTTTCTTTTTACCCTCCACCTTTTTACCCTTGATTTGGATACACTCGGAGGGACACGATCGCTCACACATTCCACAGGCGATACACCGGAACGTATTTTTCTCCGGATCCAGGACAAGATCAATATGCCCCCTGAAATTCGGCGTAATATCGATCTCTTCCCTGGGATACTGAACCGTAACCATGGGTTGACACAATGCCTTAAGGGTCACCCCCAGGCCGTCCACCAGGCTTTTTCCGCCGACAAAAAGATCTGAAAAATAGCGCTTCATAGCTTAACCACCACCGCTGTTATCAAAATATTGACCAAAGAAAAGGGCACCAGATACTTCCACGAAAAATTCAACAACTGATCGAAACGCACGCGGGGATAGGTCCACCGAATCATGATCATAAAAAACAACAGAAAATAAACCTTTAAGAAAAACCAGACAATGCCCAGATACTGGCCATAGGGCAAGGGCGGTCCGTGCCAGCCTCCCAGGAAAAGAACCGTTGCCACGGACGCCACGGTGAACATGTTGGTATATTCTCCGAGAAAAAAGAGCGAGAACCCCATACCGCTGTATTCGGTGTGGAACCCGGCGGTGAGTTCGCTTTCAGCTTCCGGAAGATCGAAGGGCGCACGGTTGGTTTCAGCAACTCCGGAGATGATATAGATAATAAAGGCAAGGGGTTGTAGCACAATGAACCAGATGTTCTGCTGCGCGCCCACAATTTCCTTCAGGCTGAAGGTATTTGTCATGAGGACCACCGCAAGCATGGAGAGTAAAATCGGAATTTCGTAAGCAATGGACTGGGCCACGGCGCGCATGGCGCCGAACATGGAATACTTGTTATTGGAGCCCCACCCGGCCACCACCATCGCCATGACATTTATGGAGGTCATGGAAACGATGAACAGCAATCCCAGGTTAAGATCCCTTGCCTGGAGTTTTTCACTGAAGGGAATCACAAGAAGGGGCAGAATGACCGGCGTGAATGACAGAATCGGCCCAAGCCTGAAAAGAGTGCGATCAACGTTCACGGGAATGAGCAACTCTTTGCCCACAAGTTTTACCCCGTCAACAACCAACTGTAAAATGCCGTGAGATCCCACCTCCATGGGACCGGGGCGTCTCTGCACATGCCCCGCGATCTTTCGCTCCAGATACCCCATCATAATGGCATTGAGAAAAATAAACGAAATGATGATGATTGCTGCGAACACCATCCGGATCAATTCAGGAGGTAATGTCGAAATGATTTCCATAGCTTAAAATCTAAAAATTTTAGTGGTTATCGTCCTTGCATTTATTTTGCCCTGAAAAACCTGGTCCTTTGGGCCAGGTCAGAGATACATGGCTCTGCCTTGGAGTTTTGTGTCTAAAATCACAAATTCCAAGCACCAAATTACAAATTCAAAACCGGTTCAACACGCAGCGCAGGTGCTTGCGCCGCGTGAGCGATTGTTTTTTTGTTTGGGATTTTGAATTTCGGTCATTGTTATTTGCCTGCCCTGTTAAATAAATCGTAGATTTAATGCGAAGCATTATTTAACAGGGTAAATGTTTTGGGATTTGTTATTTGGAATTTCAATAAGTCAATGAACTTCCAACAAACCAAATCCCCTCTGGGGTCATCCCGTGTGCAGCACAATACCGGCGGGTAAAGATTCTCCGAAAATGCCAGTTTCTTCCTGTTTGGCCATGGGAACCACTTCTCTTAAGTATCTAATGTGCGGCCTCAACAGTTGCTCCCGATTGGGATCTTGGGTCATCTACGCCATAACCCGTTCCAAATGGGCGTGACCCAGATCCCGTCCACGATCGCCGGTTTTACGGGCCAGTTGGGAAATGGCAGCGCCCATGGGTCTGGGGTCGCGCCAGTTTATTGAAATCAGCGTTTCAATCCAGGCAACCGCTTCTTTGGCCGGTATCACTCGGTCCACGGATCCGTAAAGAAGCTCACGGGCGCCCATGCGCGACAGGGCCCAGAAATGCTGGGGCCTGCTTTTTTTGAGCTTTATCTCCGCCAGCAGAACGCGACCGCATTTGGTTTTGTCTTTTGCCAGAAGATGTTCCATATTGGCCACGGCCATCCAGATCTCCAATCGTTGCTGGGGCGGCGCCTTTTTTCGGACACCTTTACCGGGGAACAGTACCGGTGTCAGGTCCTGGAAGAATTGACGTTGCTGGCCGGGCTTCAGGCCGCCGGCCACCCGCCGCCACATGATCCACCACTCACTTTGTACCTGTAGATGATTGGGGTGACACATTCCCTGAATGTAGATCTGCCAAATTTTTTTCATCCGTATGGGATCCAGTGAGTCGGCAAAACCCGGACGCATACAAAATCCCAAAAAGTTCAGCCACC
>JAFDEW010000038.1 GCA_019310125.1 Deltaproteobacteria bacterium
AATAAAGCGGAATGAGTGATCAGCAACGAAATCGTACACTGTTTGAATGCATTAGGGATCGTTGCGAAAGAACAGCGCCTTTTTCGAATTGGCACTTAAAATATAAAAAATGTGACACATTTAACCTGTTTATTTTACTATCGAAATACTGTTCTTTCGTTACGAGCCCTTGTGTATGAGTTTGTACGATGCAGTTGCTGATTATTCATGGAGCGGTTGAATTAAAAAAACTCCCCGACCCATCAATTAATTCATTAAAAATAAAAGACGTTTGATCCCCTTTTAAAATTTGAAATGCTCATCTTAGTTATACAAAGATGGTTACAGACTTCTTTAAGCTTTATTATGAGCTATAAAGATGGTTATAACCATTATTAATATTTTTTTTACTTGACATATTCAATTACAAACTATAATGTTAACTATAGCCTACTTTAATAAGGAATATGGCCTCAAATGATGCCTGGAGATATCATCATGAGTATATATGGCATGAGTGATCGGGCGATTTTGCGAGAGATCGGTCGTCGTTTGAAACGCAAGAGACTTGAAAAGAACTTGTCGCAGCAGAAGTTGGCAGATTCTGCCGGTTTAAATCGAACAACCATCGGCGAGACAGAGCGAGGAACTCCCTTCGGCATCCTCACGCTTGTTCAAATTCTGCGCGCTTTGAATGCCCTTGAGGAGTTAGATTCATTTTTGCCGGATCCAGGGATCAGTCCTCTGCAACTTGCTAAGATGAAAGGGAAAGAACGCCGTCGAGCTTCACCGCAAACCGCAGCCGATAACTTGGGAGAATTAGATTGGTAGATAGAGTTGATACTGCATATGTCCGTTTATGGGGACATCTGGTTGGTGCTGTGTCATGGGACCCGGACAAAGAATTTGCAATATTTGAATTTGATCGTAAGTTTCTTGAAAAAGGTCTGGATTTATCTCCTCTTAAAATGCCGATCACCGAAGCTCGCAGGGGAACGGCAAGGTTCGAGTTTCGTACACTGCCCAAAAGGACCTATCGGGGACTACCCGGCATGCTTGCTGACGCTTTGCCGGACAGATTCGGCAACAGTATTATCGATTCCTGGCTGGCACGCCAGGGCCGTACCCCTGAAAGCTTTAACCCGGTTGAGCGCCTTTGTTATACCGGCAAACGAGCAATGGGTGCTCTGGAGTTTTCACCCATAATTAACCCATCAATTGAGCGGTCGGTCCCTGTTGAGGTTAGCGAATTAGTTGAAATGGCTCAAAAAGTAACCCAAGAGCGTTCTGACCTTAAAGTGAAAGTTGACATTAAAGCCTCTGAAGCGATTTTAAATATTATCCGTGTTGGCACTTCCGCAGGAGGGGCTCGCCCCAAAGCGGTTATCGCCTTGAATGACAAAACCAAAGTCGTTCGCTCCGGCCAGGTCGATGCACCGGATGGATTCTGCCACTGGGTGTTGAAATTCGATGGCATCAAAGACGATTCATTACAAGATCCCTCGGGATACGGACGTATTGAATATGCTTACTACAAAATGGCCATTTCTGCCGGCATCATGATGACCGAATGCCGTCTTCTCGAAGAGAATGGACGGGCGCACTTTATGACCCGGCGATTCGACAGAACTAAAAATAAAGGTAAGCTGCACATGCCGTCTCTTTGCGCCATTGCTCACTTCGACTTCAACGATCCGGGTGCCTATTCATATGAACAAGCATTTCAAATCATGCGCAAGTTGAAGCTCCCTTATAGGGATGCAGAGCAACAATTTCGACGCATGGTGTTTAATGTTGTTGCTCGAAATCAAGACGATCATACCAAAAATATCACCTTTTTGATGGATAAAAACGGCAAGTGGCGTCTTTCTCCGGCTTACGATGTGATCTATGCATATAATCCAATGGGCGATTGGACAAACAAACACCAAATGTCCATAAACGGGAAACGAGATGATTTTTTAAAAGATGATCTAATATCGGTGGGTAAGGAAATGAACATTAAGTCCAGCCATAGAATCATAGACGAAATCATAGAGGTCGTCTCAGACTGGCCAAAATTTGCTAAAGATGTCGGCGTTGAGGCCTCGCGAATCAAATCCATAGGCAAAACCCACCGGTGTTGTTCAGGACAACGATAGAGATGACTTTATGAAACCACTACAGATACTTGGCATTTTAGCCCTATTAATTTTGGGCGTTATGGTGACCGACACCTCCTCATCAGACAACACCATGGATGTGAGCCGCTATTTTTACAACGGCGACGGCAGACTGAACCTTTTCAATGCAAAAAACAAGATCTCGTTCGACGGGACATACCGGGTGGGTAAGGGCATGTATAATGAAAACGCCCTCAAGGAAATTCATCGTATATTTGGCGCGGAATATTACAAACCGCCTTCGAGAATATCCCTGCGGCTTATCGAGTTCATAGACTTTTTAGAAGACCGTCTTCATCCGGGGGCACGGATAACCATCGTCTCGGGATATAGAAGCCCGAAATACAATACCAATCTTCGTAACAAGGGAAAACTCGCTGCAACGGCAAGTCTCCACCAGTATGGCATGGCGGCGGACATAAAAATGCAGGGCACGTCATCCAAGCACATCTGGAACACCGTTAAAAACCTCGGGTTCGGCGGAACCGGCTATTATCATGGAGAACTCGTACATATTGATGTAGGACCCGCGCGCTCATGGGACGAGAAAACATCCGGCGTGGGTACGGATATTTCAATACACAACAAACTCATCGGGTTGGTGACAGACTATGACATTTATTTGCCGGGAGAGATGATCGAATTAAGATTCATCCGCATGACGTCATTTCCCATCGGTGTGATACCTGAATTTGTTTTGGAAGGCGCAGAAAAAAACGGTCGCACACAGCAAATTGCCCGGTTCAAACCGTCAGTTGCTTCAACCGCCGGCGGCGACTGCCCGCAGTTTTCCGATATCAGCCAGATGATGGGAATTCAGTGGCAATTGCCGGCGGACATCTCACCCGGTCGATACAAGATCCGCGCCTCATTCTGCCAAAGGCCATGGGAAGATATGCCGCCTGAAATCTCAACCCCTGAATTTACTATTATAAAACAATAACCTCATTCCATTTTTCAATCGTGCATTCACCATCCCCGGTCAACCGGGATTTTCGGCAAGTAACAAGAAACCAGAATTTCCTTGACCGTTTGGGGACAATTTTGTATGCATCTTTTTGAATTTATTTGAATATTTTTTACAAATCTCATTCTCGACCTGGTCGGGGCTGGCTGACTCCGCTGAGCTTATGCCGCCGTGCAGTGAGCAGATCAAGCCCCTTTACCGTTGTTGAGGGTTACAGAGTTCCGGTGTTAAGCCGATGGGAAAGAAACTTATGATGTTACGGGCGTCACGGAAGTCCCAATGGGTACAATTGAAATGCTTCCATTATTACTTCAAACTGGTCTGCCATCCGGGAGCACCGATTTCACCGCCTCTACGGAGGCTGCATGGCATTTGCGTTGAAAGGAGACTAAAGCATGAGTGAGCTGGGAATTACGATTGATGGCAGGAACATTACCGCAGAAAAAGGGAACACTATTCTTGAGATATGTCAGAAAAACGGTATCCATGTTCCGACCCTTTGCTACCATCCCAGGCTGCGTGTTGTGGGGAAGTGCCGCGTATGTGTGGTTGAGGTTGAAGGGGAGCAAAAATTGACGACCGCCTGTACCACTCCTGTTGAGAAAGAGGGTATGGTGGTATACACGAAGAGCGAACGCGTTCTTGAGGCTCGAAGGATGGTTGTAGAATTGCTGCTCGCCGGGGGGGATCATAACTGTTTATACTGTGACGGCAATGGAAGATGTGAGCTTCAGGATTTGGCCTATGAACTCCGGATAGAACAGACGCGATTTCCCATAGATCAGCCGGCATGGGACATTGACACTTCAAATCCCATGATCTTTCGCGATCTCAATAAATGTATCCTCTGTGGCAGATGTGTACGGGCCTGTAACGAGGTTCAGGTGAACAAGGTTATCGATTTCGGGTACAAGGGACACCGGGGAAAGATCGTTACAAACGGTGACAAGGATTATGCAGATTCTACGTGTGTGTTTTGTGGTGAGTGTGTTCAGGTTTGTCCCACCGGGGCGCTGGTGGAACAGAAGGCGCGGTTTGGCGGCAGACCGTGGGAGGCAAAGGTGGTGACCAGCACCTGTGCGTACTGCGGAACCGGCTGCAGCATTGACCTGCACGTTGTTGACGGAAAGGTTGTTAAGATTACGGGAACCGAGGATGGCGTGGTTAACAAAGGGAGCCTTTGTGTCAAGGGAAGGTTTGGTTACGATTTTATTCACCACGAGGACCGATTAAAAACGCCGTTGGTTAAGGAAAACGGATCGTTTAGAGAGGCCTCATGGGATGAGGCGTTGGGCATGGTGGCAACCCGTTTGGGAGAAATAAAAAACACATATGGCTCTGACAGTATCGGTGGCCTCAGTTCAGCCCGTTGTACAAATGAGGAAAATTACCTCATGCAGAAATTTATGCGCGCGGTGATGGGTACCAACAACATTGATCACTGCGCACGGCTCTGACACTCCGTTACAGTGGCAGGTCTTGCCGCTGCATTCGGAAGTGGAGCCATGACCAATTCCATTGATGAAATTTATAAAACCGATTGCATGTTTCTGATAGGAACAAACACCACGGAGAACCATCCGGTGATTTCCATTAAAATGAAACAGGCGGTGATTGAAGGCAAAGCAAAGCTTATTGTTGCGGATCCCCGAGAAATCGACATGGTCGGTTTTGCCGATATCTGGCTACGGCAAAAGCCCGGGACCGATGTTGCATTAATTAACGGGTTGATGAACGTCATCATTGAGGAAGGACGGGTGGACGAAAGGTACGTTAACGAGAGAACCGAGAACATTGAGGCACTCAAAGAGGCCGTGAAATCATATACCCCGGAATATGTCGAAGAGATCACCGGGGTGCCCCGGGATGATATCCGGAAAGCGGCTCGACTCTATGCCGAGGCTCACCGGGGATCGATTTATTATGCAATGGGGATTACCCAGCATACTACGGGTACCGATAATGTTAAATCCATCGCCAACCTGGCAATGCTTTGCGGCAATGTCGGGATTCAAGGCGGCGGCGTGAATCCCTTAAGAGGTCAGAATAATGTCCAGGGTGCGTGTGACCTTGGTGCCTTACCCAATGTGTATCCCGCCTATCAGAACGTAGAACATAAAGATATTCGTGCAAAATTTGAACACGCCTGGGGAGTGAGCCCTTTGTCTTCCCAACCAGGGCTCACACTTACGGATATGATAATAGCTGCTGCCAAAGGTGACCTTAAGGCCTTGTATATTATGGGTGAAAATCCCCTGCTGAGTGATCCTGACCTGAATCATGTAGAGAAGAGTTTAGGGAATCTGGACTTTTTGATCGTTCAGGATATTTTTATGACTGAAACGGCGAAACTGGCGGATGTGGTGTTGCCGGCGGTGACTTTCGCTGAAAAAGACGGTACGTTTACCAATACCGACCGCCGGGTCCAGAAAATCGCCAAGGCCATAGAGCCCCTTGAACAAGCACTTCCCGATTGGAAGATTATTGCCAAACTGTCCACAAAAATGGGATATGAAATGGCGTATGAATCAGCAGAGGATATCTTCTCCGAGATGAGGACGGTTACCCCGAGCTATGCCGGCATGAGCTATGAGCGGCTCACCCGGGAAGGCGGATTGCAGTGGCCGTGCCCTGCTCAAGATCATCCGGGAACGCCATATCTCCATAAAGGAAAATTCGCGAGAGGAAAAGGCTTGTTCCATGCCATCGAATTTATTCCACCGGCAGAACTTCCGGATGAAGCGTTTCCGTTACTCCTCAGCACCGGCAGAGTCCTTTATCACTATCATACAGGAACCATGACGCGTAAGGATGAGGGCTTAAATTTCCGATATCCCAATGCTTATGTTGAAATGAATCCTGCCGACACAGTTGAATTGGGGATTAAAGCGGAAGAAATTGTACGAGTGAGTTCCCGAAGGGGCACGATTAATATTGCCGTTAAAGTCACCCAGAGGTCGCCCAAAGGAGTTGTTTTCATTCCATTTCACTTTATTGAGGCACCGGCCAATCGTCTAACCAATCCTGCTTTTGACCCCATCGGTAAAATTCCGGAGTACAAAGTTTGTGCGGTAAAAATTGAAAAAATCAGGTAAAAGCAGCCCATTTTTTATATAAATAACCTTTTGAATTTACATGAATATTTTCTTGCCTATTTTATATGGATTCTCATTCTCGACCTGGTCTGGTCTGGATCGCTGATCTGATACAGCCATATAGTGAAAAAATTCAATTTTGTTTACCTTTCAGGAAAGTCTATGCCACCCCATCTTCTTCGTTATCAAGGGCTCGCAGTAGATGACTACGGCTTCGTCCTTGATGCCTTGAATCTGGGACATCCTCGACTTTCGCTCATTTAGGATATTATTTTATTATAGAGCTGTCACTATTTGAAACGCTCAGTTCAGGTTTAAAGCACCGATCAAGCGTTGCCCCCAATTTCTGCACATACGACATTTTATTTTGATGGGCTTTGCTGAAAATTTAACGGATGCATCGCTTTGATCGATTTCTAAAAATTCATCTCGGAGCGACCGATATGAAAGAAAAAAATACAAGCGCTTTTCGAAGTCCGCATTTCGGTATTCTTCTATGATGCTTTTATTGTCTCTCATTTTCTTTCTCCTTAATATAACGAACGTTCGTGCTTGTTGATTTCATTTTAACACTCTTTTTTGCCATATTAGCCCCTTATTGTCTTTTGAGCGTGTCGACAAAAGTCCAGGCGTTACAACGAAAGGGCCTGCTTTAACTTAGACCTCTATCGAGCATGAACAAAATTGAGATGAATCATAATATATTTATTTCAATGAGTATTTTGATAATTCGACAACGTTTTAATATCTCTACATCAGTAAGATATGAATTCTGTTATTTTATCTCGGTTTTGTTTACGCTTGGTAACTATCCAATAATCGAACCAGTGCGGTTTCCTCACGTTTTCTGATTTCAGAGTCATCCAGCAATTTATAATAAAGATGAAAGCCGAGCAAAAGAGAATAAAGGTCAAAGGCAAACTGGCCATCATCAATATCTTTCCTGAAATCACCCGCCTTAGCGGCGGATTGGGCGATGCGTCGAAGGCAATCGATCCATTGTTTCTGTTGATTCAGCAAAACATCTTTAACTTTTCCGGGGCGGTCACTGAAATCCGCACTGCCAGAAACAAAAATGCAGCCCCCTGTCAATTCAGCAGTCCAATCAATCCAGTTGTCCACCAGTGCCCTGATTCTCGGAATGCCGGCTTGGATTTTCAGTGCCGGTACAATCACACTTTCCGAAAAAACCTGAGCCGCGTAATTAAGGATCTCGATCTGAAGATTCTCCTTGGATTGGAAATGAGCAAACAACCCGCTTTTGGACATCTTCGTTGTCTTGGCAAGGTTTCCGATGGTCACGCACTCAAGGCCCAATTGGCTTGCCATATCCAGACCGGCTTCCAGAACAATAAGTTTAGTGTCTTCTCCTTTTGCCATGCCCATAAAATAGTACGACCGTTCGTACTTGTCAAGCAATAAAAGCTATCCCGGATAGTTTCTGTAATTTAATATTATTTCTTAATCTTGGCCGGAGTAAGGCACACCGATTCCGCTGATCCGATCCCGCCGTGTAGTGACCGAAACTCCCCGGTCTTCTATACCGTTCAGGAAAAATTCAAGATACAGGGTCGAGCGTATCGAGATAAGATTTCAAGGACTCGTACCGCCGGGACGGTTCAAGGTCGTTGCCCGAGTTCCGGTCAGTGATATCCACAAGAACAGGTTCATCCAAGGATTCGGGCAGACGCGGTTCATCATTCGATGTGATGGTGATGAGGGCGTCAACGCTGTTATACTTGGTGCTTTTGGTATACCATTCAAAACCGCTGCAACTTGATGATTTTTTGAAACCGTACTCTTCCATTATTTTATAAAGTTCCATTTTCTAATCCTTTATAGAATATTTTTGTTCAATTTCCTGCTTGTAAAGTTTTTGATTCCAGCTGTAAGCGTGATGCATCCTGTTTACCCTTGTAAAGTAATACCGTAGCTTTCGAAGATCAATACCATGGGTCGATAATATATTCGCCTTCGCCGTAATACCCTGCAGCATCGAAGATTGAAACTTGCAACTTTTATCCAGTTTCCAGTGTCCAGGTCCGAACCGGAGGTTGACTTTCCATGGGGTGTGTGGTTAATTTTTTTTTATGATGAATCCAATTCGTTTACCTTTTCAATTAGCCTTTGATTTTCACCCGAGCAAGGTTGAAAAAAATGACCCATCTGAGGTGCCGATCGACAGATCATTTCCTGAAGATGCAGCCAATAAGCTTGCTGCCTTAGAATCCTATAACAAGCATTTATATCGGCCAAATACTTATCTTCATAAATGGTGGGCGCGTCGCAGCGGCACGACGTTCAGATACATCCTTAAACAGCTGGTTGATACTCCGGAAAAGCGCGATTTCTATGAAGGAGGAGGATTAGAAGGTAAACTCATTTTTGATCCCATGATCGGAGGGGGCACCACTCTTCATGAGGCGATTCGAATGGGAGCCAACGTTATGGGTGTTGATATTGACCCCATCCCTACCCTGCAGGCAAAAGCCAGTCTGTCTCAATCATCTCTGAACCATAAAAAAGATATTTATAATGAGTTTGTCCAAGCCTTGAAAAGCAAATTGGCTCCCTTTTTTAAAACTGCATGCCCTGTGTGTAACATTAATTGTGAAACACAATTTATGCTATATGGTTTGCGAAGAAAGTGTTCATGCAGGGAAGTTATCTTTGTTGACAGACTTTTATTGCGGCAGGGCAATGAGCATGACATCCAAATCTGCCCGGCGTGCCATGACCTTTACACAGACAAAACACATAGGTGCCAGAGTGTGTCAAGCAGACCCTTAATGGTAAAAGGCACCCGGCAATGCGAAACCTGCAATACGGCATTTGCAGACATCTTGGATAAGCCTTTTGTGGAACGTTACGTCCCCCTGGTAAATACGGGAGTGTGTTCCGAGCATGGTGCGTTTTTTAAAATTGTGAATCATGAGGACCTCGCACTCATGGATCAGGCCGCCGTTCACGCTCAAAAATTAAAATTTGGCGATTCCCAAGACTTTCTCATTCCCAACGGACCCAAATCCAAGGATCTTTTGCGGCGGGGCATACACAATTTTCAAGATCTATTTACTCCCCGGCAACTAATCTATCTTGGAGCCTCATTGGACGGTTTGTCAAAATTGCCTCATAAAGATCGCATGTGGCTGGCATTGTTAATCTCTACCTCTCTGGAATTCAATTCCCTACTCTGCGGATACAAGGGTGGCGATATTCGCCGTCCCGGCGCCATACGCCATGTATTTTCCCACCACGCCTTCTCATTTCCGTATACAGCTCTGGAGAATAATCCGGTATTTTCCGGCAACACTTCCGGCACCCTGAACCGGCTTTTCAATGACCGTATCCTGAGAGCTGCCAAATGGGCCGTTGAACCGGTCGAAACTCGCATAACAGGGGATCGCCGGGCCAAATTGGTCATCCATGGAGAAATAGACGCCGGAGAACCAGTCTCCGATTGGGCATCCTTAAAACAAGGGAAACGAAAATTTCTTATCCTGCAAGGAAATTCCGCAACTGTTGAAATTCCTGAAGGAATAGTAGATTACGTGGTTACCGACCCCCCTTACTATGACAGCGTACAGTATAGCGACCTGTCCAATTTTTTTCGAGTTTGGCTGCGTCAATTTTTGCCCTTGGATGCAAACTGGAATTACGATCTTTTTAATTCCGCAGTATCCGAAGGCGGCACTTCTGACGGTCGTAAATATGGCGAACTCCTTGGTAAAATTTGGGAAAAATGTTATCTGGCACTTAACAAAGAACATGGCCGTCTCATCTTTACTTTCCATCATTGGAGACCCGATGCATGGGCTGAGTTGACGCTTTCCCTGATCACTGCAGGATTTTCGTTGGTCAATCGGTACGTGGTATTTTCTGAGAACCCTATTTCCGTACATATTATGGGGCTTAAATCTCTCAAACACGACACCATTTTGGTTTTAAAACCAAATTCAGCCAAAACAAGATCTTATAAATGGTCCAAACCTTCTCGAATCGATGCTACAGATAGCTATACATTTTGTCGCGACTGTGGAACCGCCCTGGGCTGGTTCCTGGAAAATGATTTGAGTGAAGAAACTATCCGTGACCAATGGAAACTTTTAATCGGAGAAAATGACAATGGCAAAACATCCGGCTGAAGTGTTTGGATGCTCTTTTAGAGCCGCTTTAGATTTGCCTAAAAAAGGCCGTAAAAAGTACTGGTGTCCTTTTGCAGATGACAAATGCAACAAACAAAGTCGTCTGATTAAATATCCCATGGGTGTATGCTCTGTTCAATACGGCGACAGTTTAGTAGCGCTGTGCCCCAGGCGATTCTTGCAAGATAATACTGTGTTTAAAGACATTGCCGATCACTATTTTCACACACGGAACGACTTGGTTGTTTTCAGTGAGATTGGCTTGGCCCAAACCGGGACGTTGACTATGTGATGGTTAAGCATAAGCCATTCAGCAGCGAGATAGAGGATTTTGTGGTCATTGAATTTCAAACCGGCCAAACCACGGGAACCGGCCAATTGGTTAAGGGGCTCAAGGATTGTCTGGCAGGAAAGAATATCGAGGGTAAAAATTATGGATTCGGACTAAATCTTGCCGACATTTGGAAGCGTTCGTTCACCCAAATTCTCAACAAAGGCATTGTCTTGGAAAACTGGGGCCACAAGATCTATTGGGTGGTACAGGAGCCGGTTTATCAGTATTTTCTGAACCGGTATAACCTCAATGGGATGACATACCACAGCGAACATACAACAGTTTTTGCGATATATGATCTGAGTCCCGATGCGGACAAATGCAAGCTTTTTCAGACGAGAATTGAATCATCGACCGTTGAAGATTTGTTCAAAGCTTTCCGAAACAATCCGAACATCCCGTCCAGAGCCACCTTCCTCAAAAAACTCGAGACAAAACTCAATGCCAAAATGGAGTTGAAGTTAGAACTGTCAAAAGTTTAATTGCCTGCGTCATAGGGACGTCATCTAACAAATGAAACCCCTACACCCTCGAAGATAGAAACTCGCAACTCGAATCCTGCAACTTTTATCCCCGCTGAAACGGGATCTACGCCCCAGTTAAACAGAAAAGACCCATAGGTTTCACGGGGTGAACTTCACTCCAACCGGCATCAAGAAATCATTACCCAGCATCCCCGTTAAATCGGGATCTTCGACAAGCATTCAACCAGTATCCAGAAATTTCTTGACCGTTTGGGGTTAATTGTGTATGCATACTTTTGAATTTACTTGAATATTCTCTTTCCAAATTGATATTGATTCTCATTCAATACCGAAGCAAAGCACGTCTATTTCAATAACTAGATTTTTCAGCACTGATCACGGATATAGATGAACTTATTTAATGACCAAATATCATTCGCATAGCTTGTCAACTACCAATTATCTGTAATTCAGCCGTTTTAACTGCAAGAGATCAAAGGTTTTTACAAATTTGAAATTCGTAAGGTAATCTCAATGTATCTGCTTGAGGGAGAGAACTATGATTAAACTCGGCAATCCATACAGAGAAATGGCCACTACTTGCATGACGAGACCCATTGCAGAAAAAAAGATTGTCTGGAAGCGATTTGAGTCGGAGCCATTTGAAGAGAGGAGGTTCCAGGGGAAGGTTCTATCCGGAAGGTTTATTAATTCTGCAGCGTCAGTTTTCCGTAAAGCCTACCCGGAAGTCTATGGTTCTCCGCATGAGTTTGTGCTCATGCCAGAGAGATACGAGGAACGCATTGCTCTCGAAGAGAACTGGGAGGAAGACAGCAGGAAAAAAGTTTATTGCATGCCTGTGGTGGTGGAACTTGCAACCGAAAGGGTGGTCGCAGCAACTATGCTCACGAAGATAGAAAAGAACCTCCAGGTTGAGTTCACCTTTGCAGCGACGAACCCCAGTTATCGAAACAAGAAAATCATGCAGAACTTAAGAGCGATCACCTGGAAGACTGCTCTGTCTTCCGGGGCGGAGTACTTTACCACCTTTTTAGAGACCTGGCACGATATTACCCAGAAGTGGTGCATCAAGGACGGTTGGCAAGTGGCAGGGATTTTCCCGGGAAACTTCGTGCGTTGGAAGAAACCGGATCAGGAATATCGGGGATGCACCGTCCACTGCTACCGCTTTGTCCGTAACGGTGAGGTTTATGCCACCATGCCCGAAGAATGGAGCCTTGCCCCAGAGTTCCGTGAACTCTGGGAAGTTATAGAGCGGATAAATAAGAAAATCGGACAAAAAGGAGATATTCCGCCATGGCTGGCGGAGATGGAACCATCGTTGTTAAAAGACTTTTAGAGTAATGGGTTCCCTTAAAGATGGTTTGGTATTATAGCAAATTAATACCCTTTAATTTTCTTACGATTGACTCCGGAAAATCAGGTGATTTAAATCGGTAAGATTTAAGGTATCTCCAACGTACTTAGAATAAACGACGAACGAAATATTCTCAATGTATCTTCAATTTTTAGAATATTGGCGAACCACAATATATGGGATTCTCTAAAATTTATAAAAATCAACACTATCTATTGTAATCCACGCTGGTTAGCTGGTATTAATTATCGAGCACTATGGCAAGAATTGCGCAGCGGTTATGGGCTAATCCTGATATCGACCTGTTGGTAAGAGTGCTCGCTTGCCATTTAACCCAGAGCACATATTGTCATCTTTTTTTACTTAATGGATAAGAAAACGTAGATTTTTTAACCTTTGTCAATCAAGGAGGTATCCATGGCGTTGATCAATACCGCTTCTCTCGAAAATGCAGAGGGAACAATTAAAGAAGCATACGACATGTTCATGAAAAATTTGGGTGTTATCCCCAAGCCCTTGGAGATGATGAGTGCAAGCCCGGCCATTTTTGATCAGCAGCTGCAAAGAATCCAATATTATACCGATCATCCTACGCTCAGCTTTGCCCTGCTATCCCATATTCGCTATTTGGTGGCCCATAATCTGAACTACAGCTTCTGCATGGACTTCAACAAACTTATGCTGAAAAAACAGGGTCTGGAGGATGGCGATATTCACAAAATGGAAGCCGATCCGACAAAGTCTCTGTTGGAGGAGAAAGAATCCTCTATGCTGGCCTTTGTTGTCAAGGCAGTCAAAGCTCCTAGCTCCGTGGATGCCGATGAAATT
>JAFDEW010000269.1 GCA_019310125.1 Deltaproteobacteria bacterium
AAAGACGTTAGTGTAGGAATGAATGTTCCAGAATAAGATATATCTCTGGCTTCAAGATCTAAAACCTCTTTTCTGCCTGTATTCATGGCGTTAAGTCTTACAGGGAGTGGAATAATGAACCTTTTATGTTGACGTTTCTCTTTCATTTATAATGCCTTTCTTTGCTAATGAATATTCCTTTTCGGTATTGAAACGATATGTTTAAGCACCTAAAAGAAATGGTATTAGTGTCCATCCATAAATGAGGATTTTTGTTCAAGATCAAGGCATGCGAAAAAAATAACCGCAGGCATATAGTTGATATTTCGAGGATTATTTTTTGAGCATAACAGGGTAAACGCATTTGATTTCAGTACAGCGTAGCGACGGCGTGTTTTTCTTGTAAACCGACTGACTGTTTGAAGGGATTTAGCACGCGTTAGCCCAAGCCGAATATAATTATGACTGATAAATCGGAAGGTAAGTTAGAAGCTTATATTAAATGTGTAATCTGTAACTCGTGATCATAGAATACTTTTTTATAATCATTCTTCGTGCGGTGTTATTTTAAGATCGCTGATTTTATAAAGAAGGGTTTTATAACTGATTTTTAAAATTTTGCTTGCTTTTGTACGATTCCAACCCGTTTTACCAAGGACGTATGAAATGACCTCTTTTTCTACCCTGTCAGTGGCTTTTTTGGTGAGTTTTTTAAGGGAAAATAAGGCTTGATCTGATGAATAATCACCTTTAAAGTTTAAAAGCACATCAACAATTGAAGCCCCCACCCGAGCGGATTCTTCTGAACTGGCTACAGCATCAGACCGGCTTTTAAAATAAAAATCATTAATTATTTCTTCCCAGTTTCCCATAACGATGGAACTTTTTATAACATTCTGAAGTTCTCTGACATTGCCTGGCCAGCTGTAGGCTATCAATTTTTCCATGTGACCAGTTCCAAGTTTTGGAATCTGTTTTTTATCAAACCGAGAGGAATATTTTTCTATGTAATAGTCAAGTAACAGTGGTATGTCTTCAGGTCTGTCGCGAAGAGGAGGAATATATATTTTAATTATATTGAGGCGATAGTAGAGGTCCTCTCTGAATAATTTTTTTTCCACTTTCTGCTCAAGTTCTTGATTTGTAGCTGCTATAACCCATGCATCTGATCTTATCTCTTTTTCTGAGCCCAGTGGCGAAAACTCTCCACTTTGAAGAACGTGAAGAATCTTGGATTGAAGCGAAAGGGACATATCCCCGATTTCATCTAAGAATATAACCCCATGGTGGGCCAGTTCGAATTTTCCACGCTTATTTCGATCAGCACCGGTAAAAGCACCCCGTTCAAATCCAAAGAGTTCACTCTCAAGTAAACCATCCGGTAAGGCGGCGCAGTTAACCTTGATAAACGGTTTATCTTTTCTTGGAGATTTATCATAAAGATTTTGCGCAACAACTTCTTTGCCCACACCACTTTCCCCGGTGATGATGACAGGTAAGCCTGTATCTGCAACGTGGTCTATCAGTTCCCTGATTCTCTCGATGCTTTCGCTTGTTCCGATTAGTGGAATCGCCACGTTTTAATCCTAAATATTGTTCTTTTTGGAAGAAATGAGTTCCTTAATTACTTTGTCAAGTTCGGAAAGTTCAAATGGTTTTGATAATACCTTGTCCGCTTGGGATTCTATAGCAAACGCTCCAGGATACTCCCCCCATCCAGTTATGGCAATAACAGGTGTGTCAGGGAATTTTTTCTTAATTATTGAAATAAGGCCGATTCCACTTATTTGTGGCATAACGAGATCTGTTATTACCAGGTCAAATCCTTGTTTATTACTTTCAAGAAATTTCAGTCCGTCCAAACCATCAGAAGCTGAGGTGACATCGTATTTTTTATCACTAAGAAAATCGTAAAGCGTGGCCAGAACATGCTCGTCGTCATCAATTATTAGTATTTTTAGTGACGGGTCCATTCTATTTAAATTGATATTTAATTTAGTTTTATCCATGCTGTGATTTACCAAAACAACAACACGAAGTCAGTTCGTGTCAATTACATATATCAATAAAAGCAAAAAAGCAAACCTTGTGAAAATGATTGGCCCCATTGAAAAAATGATATCACATGGATTTCAAGGCTCTGATATCCTTTAAATGATCATTTGAAAAGAGCACCCACACTCTCACCAATGTGTATTCGCCTTATCGCATTTGAAAACAGACCTGCCACAGAAAGCACTTTTATTTTATTTATTATTTTTTCATCAGGAATTTCTATCGTATTGGTGACAACGATTTCTTTTATCCTTTTATCTGCGAAATAGACTCTTACAGTGCCAATGAAGATGCGACCCTGATGTTCTTTCTGCACGAACGTATTACACGGTATATTTTTACTCTCCACGGATCATGACCAGCAACATTTTAAACGGTGCTTTTGCCTGAAGAGCATGGGCAATATTGGCCGGCATAATCAGCATTTCACCGGCAGAAACATTTTGCGGTTGCCCGCCGATGGTGATTTCAGCCTTGCCGTCCAAAATGTAGACGACCGCGTCAAATGGTGCCGTGTGTTCACTTAGGCCCTGGCCCTTATCGAATGCAAACAGGGTAATATTGCCAATTTCCTTTTTAAGCAAGGTTTTGCTTACCACGGAACCGTCTGCATAATCAACGAATTGTTCCAAGTTGAAGGCCTTGCCTTTAAGCGTGCTGGATTGATCGTTCATATGGACCTCCTTTCTTAAGCTGTCAAAAATACCGGCTGCATTTCGATTGGGGTAGAGCCACTCGAACCTGTTGAAATTTAGAGGTTAAGACAATTTAAACAATAATTAAGGCTTGGACCCGGTCCCTTGTCCTACTCGATGAGCTGTTTGGTTCTTAGCTCGCTCCGAAGAAGTTCGACACGCCGGCGATTTGCACCAAAATCCCAATAGCCGACGCGAGACGCCGATCGAATCGAGATGATCCCATTCGATGAATTGAAGTATAGTTCAAGATCATCAATAAATCGAAAGACCCGACTCTTGCATTCCACATGGATGTAGTTATCGGTTGCCGTGACAATGGTCCACCTGGGCATTGAAGCTATTTCATCCTGGATAAGGGGCCAACTTACGTTAGGATCCCCTTTTAGACGAAACCACTCAATTGCATGTGTTTCGTCTTTGGCTTCTGACGAAACACAATTCGGGCTTTTGGGGCAGCCCCTAAGTCCGGACGGATCAATACCCATCTCGTCGGGTCGTTTTCCGGAGCACCCATTGACCATAAACACAATCAGTGCCATTTTTAAACCAAGTTGAATAGACCTGTACATTTACACAAACTCCTTTTTCCTGAGCATACCCCGGACAGTATGCCGTATAGAAGTTTAGAAATCCTAAATGAAGTTAAATTGTATCACCGTCCCCAAAATTTGCACGCTTTTTCCACAATCAACTTATAAACTTATGTCCCCGAGACCATATATTGCAATATAATTATTTTTTCACCCCAACCGGATCTAATATTTAGGGGATGTTTTCGTGCCGACACCTTCAATTTTCGAAAAGTGAAGGGTTTCAAAGGATCAATTTGACCCCGGCCCCAGAAGTTATAGGTGCAGATTCATGTCATCACGGGTCGCAACCGTGTTTGGAAATATCTTTTTTGCATGCACCTCCGCAACTTTTCTGGCCTCCAGCGTCGGATACCGCTGGGCGGCTTGGCAATGTTGGCTGCATCCTCTGGATTTAAATGGGGCCAATCCTCTGAGGATTCACCCGGCAAGAAGGCGCATTCTGCGATGAGAAGATCCACATCTTGAGCCAGCCTCAGGGCATTTTGGCAAAAACCGGTATCAGGAACGTAGGCAATGGTTTTATTGTCTAAATGGATCCGATAGCCAAGAGTAAGGGTGGTATGGACAAGCTCCATAAATTGTATTTCGAACGGCAAAACATTTTTTTCACCGGACAGTTCCAGAATTTCTGTTTTGTAAGAAAGATCATCCAGTGGCATTGTAAAAGGCTGGTTTACGAAAGTGTTGAGGATTTTCCGGGTGCCTTTGGGACCCGCAATGACAAGGCCTTGGGCAAAGGAAAATTTCGCCAGAATATGCAGGCCGACGATATGGTCAAGGTGAAAATGGCTCAGTAAGATATAAACGGGGTTTGCTTTTTGATAATATTGATCCAATTTATTAATGCCGTTCCCGGCATCTAAAACGATATAATAATCATTCGACTTGATCAAAATACAGATCGTGTTGCCGGTAGCCGAATCGTACCATCCGTTCGTCCCTAAAAATATAACATCCATGTCAACCCACAATCCTTATTTTCTTTTCTAAGTCCCCTTGGGATTTTTTTAGCCCATGGAGAAACAGGAAATACAAGTAACAACCTTTTCAATTGTTCCAGCCGGCTTTTTATTGTGGTGTAAGCCACTTCCATCTCACCGGCCAGGTTAGCCGGAATCTATCAGGTCTTGAACGAGCTTTTTTAGTTGAGTGAAAAAATTGTTTCTGATTTTCTCTATGTGAAGTGCTTCCCAATAATCAACCGATAATTTATCTTTCATCATATGCCTTTTGGGTTCGACTTGTAACACATATGAATTAACCTGTCTCTCCCAAAACCATTCCGCACATCCGAATTGAACGTATTCCGGATCAATTGAAGGAATATCTCTTAAGTGTTGAAATATGAATTTTCCTTGCTCACTATTTTTTATACATAGGGCAATGTAGGCTATTTTGTATTCGACATTTGAAATACTGTTCGAAATAGGTAATGGTTCTATATTATAGGGGTTTTTTTGACTATTGTACAAAAAGTGTCCGTAGCAACTTTGCAAAGTAAAACAGTAATCCAATTCTGCAAAACCGCTAATTAATTCGACTATGGGAGCATCAATACCTTCGATATCCAGCTCGGATAAGCATTTCTTTCTTTGATCATGGAAATAAGGGTTATCAATAAAGTCTTTCGAAGTTATAAAGGTTTCCAATTTCCTATGCCTTTACATTAAATTTTATACCCGAAAGGAGGGTGTTATCCATCCAACTTTCAAGGCGGTCTGTGAAAGAATCATTCAAATCATGACAGCAGGCAAGATCTATAATCCGGCAGTCCCTGTATCTTCGCCGGACCCTTTTTGCCATTTCCCATGCTTCATAGAGCTCTTTTCTTGGAAGCGTTGCGGCGCGGAAAACAGCCCTTGCAATTTTATCGAAAAGGCTGTTGCCGGGGTGTCAATCTGCTCTTTGAAGATTTTTTCATGATCCATAACCTACCTGATTGTCTGTCTTTTCACAAGTCATAGTATCGGAAATAATTCTGTCCCCTTTTTTATTCTCCGCGCGGAACTGCCTGAAAAAGGAGCCAGGTCTGCTTTTTACATGTATATTTTTAAGCTTCGAAACTCTCTGGTGATAAGACAAAACCAACGTTTTACTCTTCTTTTTTTACCATCAAGGGTCAAACGGGAGCATTACTGATTTGTTAAAATGGTTCTCACGCATTAATTTATTTATTTTTGAGCGAAAATCTCGCCATCGGGTGTCAGGTTTCAGGTGTCAGGAATCGCCAGACCTGAAACCTGAACACTGACACCTGAAACCAAAAAGTCTTGGAAAGCTAGCACCCGGGTCAAACATAGACCCTAATCACTCTTTTTAGAACAATAGCAGCTACTTGAGGCACAAAAGCTTAATGTGCTTGTCCAAAATCCTCAGTAAAAAATAATCTTATAATCAGCTTGACTTTGTTCAATAACATCTTATAATTCAAACAATCAATAAAGGCCCGTTCTTAATTGGCGGGCCGGTTTCGTTCTTAAGGAAAGATCCATTTGTCACAGCGGCAACCTGAAGTTTGGAACTATGAGAAATTTTTGAAAGGGGGATGTCACTATGACGAATGGAATTGTAAAATGGTTTAATAGCGGCAAAGGCTATGGTTTTATTGAGCAGGAAGATGGTCCGGATGTATTTGTTCATCATTCAGGAATCAATGCAACCGGTTTCAAGTCTCTTGATGAAGGCGACAGAGTTACCTTTGACATTGAGCAGGGTCAAAAAGGTCCTGCTGCAGTAAATGTCACTGTAGGCTAGTTTCCAGTTTTAATCACAATAAGGGCATTCCCCAAAATATGAGGGACTGCCCTTTTTTTTGCAAAAAAATTTACATGTTTTATGAAGCAATATTTCAGCCATCAGAAAAGAACTTAATGATTTAAGCATAGACGCCGCTTTCAATCAAGGATCAAGGGTTGACGCTTATCCCATAACCATCAAATTATGTTTGAAGATAAAATATCAGATCTGTTTCAAGTGATTTTGGATCCATGTACTGTGCACCGACAGTGCGATCGATGATCCATTTTATTTTGACGAGTTTATGGATTTCCGTTTTCATTGTATTGTCTAGAGTAAATATCAATTCAACGGTATCACTTCTGGAAATATAATGTGGCTTCAGACTCGCGAATCGGACGCCCCCCGCTGAAATATCTTCAATGATTATTTCTCCTTTTTCATTTCTCCCCTGGACATCGTATCCACCATTGAGCCGGACTTTCTTGCGAAAATGCTTTCGAAATTCCAAGGTGAGCCGAAAAACTTCGCCACATCGGCATTTGGCTTTGAGTTTTTTTTGAGTATTCTTGAAATTCGTAACATCTAAGTCTTTTTTAAGTCCGCATTTGGGACAGATTATCGTTGCGTGGTTGGTATCGTTCACATAAACTTTTTTCATTTTATTTCACCCCCCCCATCACATGAATCTCTCCTATTATTTTCCATAATTTATTCATTATATTTTCATGTTCCATATCTTCAGCATTCATCCTGCTCCGGATAGACAAATCAAAAACACGTTGAAGAACTTCAACATATTTATTTTTCATAGCTCGCCTTTTGCACAGCAACATGCGCTAACGCGATATCCCCACTTAAAAAAATTAAAAATTTACCCAAAGTTCAAGTGCCCCTTTTTGCGCATTCGGATATTTTTGGCTCAAATCTATGATTTTAATATTCGTGTCTTCAAGATTCATATATGGGGGGATAAATTTGGATGAATACTTTTGTAAAAGAAGTGCGCCCGCTTTATCCTCTTTATGAAAATAACGAATATCATTGTTTCTATAATCAACCCGTTCTATCCCGAACACACCCATGCCTTCATTTTTAAGTAACATACCCATCTCTTCCATTAATTTTTTATTTTTTTCATTCGTATAATGCAAATATACCGTATACTGGGCGGATGGTATCGTATCTTGAGGCATGTTTAATTCAATTTTTTCGAAGTGAGGCGCTGTTAATGGGTTGTGATCGGTTTGTTTTTCTTCATTCAACAGGGTTGCCGCTTGGGGTAACGGGGCAACCGTTGACTTTTTTTGTTGCAACTCGGATATGGTTTCATGGGATTTTTGCGGACCCCGGACAACAGAATTTGCCTTTTTATCTGCATCTTTAATTTTTGCCGTGCCCATGGGTGTTAACTCACGAATTTTAAAGGATGTCGGTTTCTGGGTGTTGTCTTCTTTTGGAAGCCCTGTAATACCTTTTTCTCCTTGATGAGACGCATCATTATTTGTCGAGTTAAGGACAGGTACCGGAAGCATCGTTTCTTGGGATTTTTGCGGATCCTGAACAATGGAATTTATTTTTTCATTTGCACGTCCAGTTTCCGGCATGTCCATTGATGCTAATTTTGGCGGGTCAATTGAACCTTGCCCAAATTTCCAATGATAATAAAAAAAGCTGAAAACGATTAAAGCGAGCGCTAAAAGGAGAGCGGATGTCAATTTTCTTCCGGAGGGTTTTATCGCGGGCGTCTCTTCAATTTGATTTATTTTTCCTGCAGATTCCGGTTCTAATTTAAAACAATCCATCCCTTCCGTGGGTATGCCGAGGCAGTCTGCGCATTCGTTTATAATCCCCGCATCTATTGTTTTTTTAACTTTATCATACCCAATCGATAATGCATGATCACAAATCATGTTTATTACTCCCGGATACCCCTTAGAAAAAGAGAATATTTTTCCAATGGCGCCTGCGCTGAACATATTTCCTTCATGTCCTGCCACCCTGAGTCGATGAAGAATATAGTCACCGACGTCTATCGCCATCAAGGGCTCAATCCGGTAGTTAAACGTGATTCTCTGTCTTAACTCTTGATTGTCTTTCTCAGAAAGAAGCGTATTAAATTCATCCTGGCCCACAAAGATTATTTTCAAGTGTTTTGTATCATGCCTTCCGATATTGGATACAAATTGTATCTGGTCGAGAAGTTTTTGATCCAGTTTATGGGCGTCATCAATTATAAGTAATACATTTTTATTTTTTGAGTAACACTTGTTCAAAAAGCGTCTGAATTGAATTAGAAAATCAATTTTGCTACTAAATTTTATATTGAGATTAAATCTATCCGCCACCAGGTTGAGAAAGTCGAGTTCTTCCCGAACAGGGAGCGTTATGTTGGCGACGATAGCCTCCTCGCCAAGATGCGCTAACCAAGCATTGATATGTGTGGTTTTTCCTGTACCAACATCGCCGGTAAATAAAGTAACGCCATTATTTCCCAAAATACCCTTGTCTAAAGCTAAAAGGATATCTCTATGGTTTTCTCTACGCCATAAATATTTCGGATCCGGGGGTTTCTGAAAAGGTTTTTCTTTTAACTTATAGTGAGCAAGGTACATTGGAGTTACCTTCTGTTCCATTCGTCACGTTCTTAACACCTATTTTTTTATATCCTCACGAAATGATCATTATAAAATCGCTATTCATGCCCAGAAGGAAAAATGAGCGCGACATCAAGAAGACCTTTGTTTAAGCATTGCAAAAATCGTGCAAAACTTAATATTACCATTTGTTTTAACTCGTTGAGATCTTTCTGGCACCCGGTGATTTCTCTGCCAAGATCATATGCAGCCGGATTGAGCGTATTTGTACGATTCGATTCGGATGATTCCCCGGGCGTTTTCGGACCCTGCCACGCCTTAGAACTTAATTTTTTCAACAAGTTCTCTAAACGGCGCCGGTGAGTTATGTAACTTTGCCAGTTACTGGTTAGCATCGTAAATTTGTGATTGCTTGCCGTGCCATCGAAGTCGTAATGAATTGATCCAAACAGGCTCCATATCTTATTATAGGTTTTCATGAAGTTGTCGTAACGACGCTTGGCCATGGCTTTAGCTTGCGTTTCCTCCTTTGACACGTTACCGTTCCCGTCAGATGCCAAGACAAGCACGGAATGCGCAGATACATACCGAGGCCACCCTGGACCCGACCAAAAGAACACCGCCAATAAAGCTGCAATGCATATAAGATGCCTCATTGTTTCCTCCCATAAAAGATAGGGTGTCTATAACTAAGTTGAGCCATTGCATCCTTTGAACATTGTATACATGGGGGCTATTCACCTCCCTCGTAAGGGTAATAGTTTAGTCCTTTTTTTGACTGTGATGTAAATTAATTCAACGCAAGAGGGAGATCAAGAAGAATTATCCCTAACCTTTCAAAAGTCGAGGCTTGCCCGTCTCCGGCTGGATGCCGCAGGTCCCCCGATGACGGAATTTCCGCTTCGCTCCAACGAATAAGGATAGATCGTGAGAGCAAAGCGAACCACGATCTTATCCGGTTGTTGAACAAGCCCGGTAGTGGCTGTGTTGACTGTATATAAGAAAATATCTTTTTTTGAATAA